>JAEWNX010000262.1 GCA_023461135.1 Pseudomonadota bacterium | reverse complement strand
ATCACATCGCTCGTCGCATCGGGTGAACATTGGCCAACTGCCCTCCAGCGGAGCGATGGAAGAAGCTTAAGCGCTGCACGGAGGTGTAGGATAAGTTTTCCGCGCGATGCTGGAGCGGCGTGCTGTTTTGGCAACATCGCTCGCCAGGCGGACCTACATGCGCTCCGGCACGGCAATGCCGAGGAGGTCGAGCGTCCGCGTGAGCTGTTTCAGCGTGGCGCTCGCCAGCGCCAGGCGAGAGGTGCGGACGGCGCCTTCCGAGGGAAGGATCGGGCAGTTCGTGTAAAAGCCGCTGAACGCTTGCGCGAGGGCGTAAGCATGCTCCGCCAGGACGTGCGGGGCCTTCTTGTCGTAGGCGAGACGCAGGGCGAGATCGAAGCCGTCGAGTTCGAGCGCGAGCGCGCGCTCGGCGGGGTGTTCGATGGCGATCGGGCCGGGCTTTAGCCCCTGCTCTTCCGCCTTGCGCAGGATGCTTTTGATGCGCACGGCTTGATAGAGCAGATACGGGCCGGTCTTGCCTTCGAAACTGATGAAGCGGTCGAGATCGAACACGTAAGAGGTGCCGCGGAAGTTGGAAAGATCGGCGAACTTGATCGCTGCGATCGCCACTTTGTGCGCCACGTCCTCGAACTCCTCCTTCGAGAAATCGGCGCCGATCTCGTTTTCCTTCAGCCGCTCGCGCGCCTTCTCCTCGGCCTGGCCGATGAGGTCCTGCAGCTTGAGCACCCCGCCGGCGCGGGTTTTGAACGGCTTGCCGTCCGTGCCGTTCATGGTGCCGAAGCCAACGTGTTCGAGCTTGTCGCGGGCAATGTAGCCGGCCTTCGCGGCGGCGCGATAAACCTGCTCGAAATGGTCGGCCTGTCGCTGATCGACGACGTAGAGCATCATGTCCGGGTTCTGATCGCGGACGCGTTGCAGGATCGTGGCGAGGTCCGTGGTGCCGTACATGGCCGAACCTTCGGACGAGACCACCAAGAGCGGATCGGGACTTTCGGCTTCGATCACCGTCCCGTCGTCGAGCTTCTTCTTCTTCGTTTCGCCCGGATTGGCGACGCGGAGAATGCGCGCGCCTTGGTCTTCCTCAAGAAGGCCTTTGCGCTCGAGGTCCTTGACCATGTCCGGGATCAGCGCATCGGCGTCGCTTTCGCCGAGCCACAAATCGAAGTCGACGCCGAGCGCATGGAAGTCGCGCTTCTGTGCGGCCATCGACACGTCGTGCATCGCTTTCCAGATTTCGCGATGCAGGGCGCTGCCGCCTTGGAGCGCCGCCGTCGCTTTGCGCGCGCGGTCGCGGAACTCAGCATCTTCCTTCGCCTTCGCGGCGCTGGCCGGGTAGATCGCTTCGAGGTGCTCCAGCGTCAGCGTGTTCAGGCGCGCGTTCAGCTTGGCGCGATCGTCGAAACCGCCGAGCTCATCTTCCAGCGCGGTGATGACGAGCCCCATCTGGAAGCCCCAATCGCCGAAGTGCGCATCGCCCCAGACTTCGTCGCCGCGGAAGCGATAGATGCGTTTGACGCTCTCGCCGATGATGGAGGCGCGCAAATGCCCGACGTGCATGCCCTTGGCGACGTTCGGCCCGCCGTAATCGACGATGACGCGGCGCTTGGAATCGACTTCGCTTGCGCCGGCGCGCGCGTCGTCCGCAATGGCTTGCGCACGCTTGGCGAGCGCTTCGGACGTGACCTTGAAATTGAGAAAGCCCGGCCCGGCGATCCCAGGCGCCGGCGCCAGCTCCGGCGCGGCCCACGCCGCCGACACCGCTTGGGCCAATTCTTGCGGCTTGCGCCCGGCCGCTTTCGCCGCCGCCAGCGCGCCGTTCGATTGGAATTCGCCGAGATCGGGCCGGTCCGAGCGGCGCACGTCCGCGTGGCGCGCATCAACGCCCGCCGCCGCAAACGCAGCCGCATTCGCTTCGGTCAAAGCGCCAGCAAGGTCCTTCATGTCTGCGGGATGGGGTTTGAGCGCGCTGGCGTCAAGCTGCCGCGCGCGCTTCCCCCGCGCTAGTTCGAGGCGCGCTCGGCGGCGTCGATGCGGAAGCGCCGGCCTTCGCGGTTGAACTGAACCTGTTCGGGCGTCAGCTCGAAGCCCACCAGGATTTCAAAGTTCTCGCCGGACAGGTCGGGCGTCGCGCGCGGGATGACGATGCGCTCGATCTGCTCGGTGCGCGTGACCACGGCTTCGCCGCGCGGGAAGCGCACGTCGACGTCGAAGTACGCCTTCTCGATCGGGGCGATGCCCCGGCGTGTGACGGCGACCCAATAGCGATAGGTCTGCCGATCCGAGGTCGCGGCCGGCCCACGCCCGAACGCCATCTGGATCTCGACGCTCATCGTGATCGGATCGGCGTCGACATAACGGCAAAGGCCGCGCACGCCCTGCATCTCGCCGGTGAATTCGATGTTGGCGTAGCGCTCCTGGTTGGGCGCTGCGAAATCGACCACGCGCGCGTTGTCGTAGAGCACGCCCATGATCGGGCACGGTCCGACATTGGGGCGGTCATCGGCGCCGAACATGCGCTCGAACGCATTCGGCGCCCGTTGGGTGCGCTGCTCTTCGGGCATGACCCCGCCCGGCAATTCCACGGTGCGCCCCCGGCCACCGGACGAGCACGCCGCCAGCGCGAGCAGGCTCAGCGACAACACAGCGAACGCGCGCAGTTTCATGCAGATGACCTCATCCAGCCTCGGGCCGCGCAGCGGCGGCTGCGTGTCTCACCCCGCCCCGAAGGCATTTGGCGAGCCGCCGTGATAGCTTCGCCCCGCGCCCCCCGCAACAAGGCCCGGCGCCCCGATGCGGTCCTTGTCTGTAAGTTCGCCTGAGAGCCGATGAGCCTGCCCGAAAAACGCCCGATTTCAATCCTGCTCGCGGCCCCGCGGGGCTTCTGCGCGGGCGTAGACCGGGCCATCCAGATCGTTGAGCAGGCGATCCGGAAGTGGGGCGCGCCGGTCTATGTCCGGCACGAAATTGTCCACAACCGGCACGTGGTGGAGCGGCTCGAGGCGCTGGGCGCAGTGTTCGTGGAAGAGCTCGACCAATGCCCCGACGACCGGCCGGTGGTCTTTTCGGCGCACGGCGTGCCGAAGGCGGTGCCGGCCGAGGCGAAGCGGCGCGAGATGATCTATGTCGACGCCACCTGCCCGCTCGTGTCGAAGGTGCATGTGGAGGCGCAGCGCCATTTCGAGGCGGGGCACGAGATCGTGTTGATCGGGCATGCAGGCCACCCCGAGGTGATCGGGACGATGGGGCAATTGCCTGCGGGCTCGATCACGCTGCTTGAGACTGTCGATGACGCCGAGCGCTTCACGCCGCGCGATCCGGCGCAGCTCTCCTTCGTCACGCAGACGACGCTTTCGGTGGACGACACCGCGGAGATGGTCGCCGTGCTGCAGCGGCGCTTTCCCGGCATCGCCGCGCCGCACAAGGAAGACATCTGCTACGCGACGACGAACCGGCAGGACGCCGTGAAGGCGATCGCGCGCGATGCTGATTTGGTGTTGGTGATCGGCTCGCCGAAGAGCTCCAACTCGGTGCGGCTTGTCGAAGTCGCCAAGCGCGCCGGGGCGAAGGATGCGCGGCTGGTCGGCTCGGCGGCGGACGTGGATTGGACCTGGTTTGAAAACGTGCGCGCCGTGGGCGTCACCGCCGGCGCCAGCGCGCCGGAAGATTTGGTGGAAGAGCTGATCGCCGCGATCTCATCGCGCTTCAACGCCCGCGTCGAAGAGATCGCGGTGACGCGCGAAGACGTGACATTCAAGCTGCCGCGCGTGCTGGCGGAGTGAGGACATGACAAACCCCACGAGGCGCTTGGTGCTCGGCGGCCTGATAGTCAGTGCAGTCCCCGGGGCTGCGATTGCACAAACGCCGGAGTTCGCAGTCGGACAGGAATGGGACGTGCGCGATCTTCCGGAAGGACATGCCATTATTGGTCTCATCGACGAAATAAACGGCTCCCGTGTCATCCACGCGTCTGTCTCGTACAACGGACTTACGGAGTTGGGCCAGCCGCCGGACTCGGGAATTACCCATGGGCATCTGGCATTCACAGAAGAAGCTTTCGCGGCCTCCGTTATTCGTCTTGTGGATGCTAGCGCATACATCCCGGAGTCCTTTCAGATTGACTACGAACGTTGGCGGGCCAATCCGCAGGTGATCAACGCTCCGATCGCGCAACTCGTCCGCTATATGCACTCCGCAGCGCTTCGTCGGACACTGTGATCGAAATTCCCACCATCATCTATGACGTCATCCAGCAGCAGCGCGCGCTGCATCCGAATCGCCCGGTGCTGATCGGCGTCGCCGGCGCACAAGGCTCAGGCAAGACGACGGCGTGCCAGTTGCTCGAAGCAGCCAACCGGCCGCGTTATGCCAACTTCTCCATCGACGATGTGTATCTCGATACGGGCCAACGCGCCGAACTCGCGTCGCGCACGCATCCGCTCTTCGTCACACGCGGCCCGCCCGGCACGCACGACATCGCGCTGGCGCGGGAGACGATCGCGGCTCTGATGCGCGCGACGCCGCAAAGCGAAACGTCCATCCCGCGCTTCGACAAGATCGCCGACAAGATGAAGCCGCGCGCCGAGTGGCCCGTGTTCAAAGGCCGCCCCGAAGCCATCCTGATTGATGC
>JAEWNX010000261.1 GCA_023461135.1 Pseudomonadota bacterium | reverse complement strand
GGCCGATATCGTGAAGGAGCTGAAAGAGCTGATCGAAGTTCGCGTGCGCCCGGCGGTCGCGCGCGACGGCGGCGACATCACCTTCCATTCCTGGGATCACGAACAGGGGGTCGTCCGGCTCAATATGCGCGGCGCCTGCGCCGGCTGCCCGTCCTCCACGCTCACTTTGAAGCAGGGCATCGAGAACATGCTCCGTCACTACGTGCCCGAAGTGAACCGCGTCGAGCAGGTCGTCTGAACGTGTGGCCGGCGCCATGATTGTGCTGGCCATCGATACCGCGCTCGATGCGTGCTCCGTCGCGATCGCGCGCGGTGAGCAGATTCTGGCCTCGATTTCAGAGCGTATGAACCGCGGTCAAGCCGAGCGCCTGGCGCCCATGGCGCGCGAAGCTGTAGCGCAAGCGCGCGTCGCGTTCGCCGATCTTGACCGCATCGCCGTGACCACGGGCCCCGGTTCATTCACCGGCGTGCGCGTCGGCCTCTCCTTTGCGCGCGCGCTGGCTTTGGCGCTGAATAAACCCTGCGTCGGTGTTTCGACACTCGAAGCGCTGGCCCTGGCGGCGCGCGAACAAGGCCTCCGCGGCGCCGTGATCGAGACGCCTGGAGCATCGTATTTTGCGCTTTATGAAGACGGCGCGCCCCTGCTTGCGCCGCGAGGAATAGAGCGCGGGGAGCACGAAGCTTTGTTGGCCGGTCAGGATGCGGTGCTCGTCGGGCCTGGCGAAGTCGTGGATGCGGCAGCTCTAGCCCGCCGCGCGCAACGGCTCGATCCTGCGCGCTACCCGCCCGATCCGATGTACCTGCGCGCGCCGCACGTCACGCTGCCGGGCGGCGCGGCATGATCGAGACAGTCGGGGCTGAGGCGGCTGAATTGCTCGGCGATCTGCATGCGCGCGCGTTCGACAAGCCGTGGAGCGTGGATGAAATCGCCAAGCTGTTGGAGAACCCCGCCGTATTCGCGATCGTGTCGCGCAACGAAGCGCCGCAGGGTTTTGCGATGGCGTGGGCGGCCGCCGGCGATGCGGAACTCCTGACCGTTGCGGTGATCCCCGAAGCGCGCCGCCGGGGCGTCGGCGCATCGCTTGTCAGCGCCGCTGGCGTCTCCGCGCTCGTGCGCGGTGCGTCCGCCATGCATTTGGAGGTGGCCGAGGACAATCTCGCCGGCCGCGCGCTCTACGCCAAGCTCGGCTACGAGGAAGCCGGACGCCGGCACGCCTATTATTCGGGCGAAGGCGGATTCGTGGATGCAATCGTCATGAAGCGGACGCTGCCGCGCCCCATCGTCTGACGCCCGCTGCGGTGGACAGGCCGTGTCAACCGGGGGTATTCCTCCGCCGCCTGAGGATGAGATGGATCGGATCGAAAAACTCTGCGTCGAGAAGGGCATGCGCATGACCGAACAACGCCGCGTAATCGCGCGCGTCGTCGCGGAAAGCCATGACCATCCCGATGTCGAGGAGCTGCATCGCCGCGCGGCGGCGATCGATCCGCACATCTCCATTGCCACGGTTTATCGCACGGTGCGCCTGTTCGAAGAAGCCGGCATTCTGGAGCGGCACGATTTCCGCGACGGGCGCTCGCGCTATGAGGAAGTGCCGGAGACCCACCACGACCACTTGATCGACATGAAGACGGGCCGGGTGATCGAGTTTGTCGAACCCGAGATCGAGCGTCTGCAGCACGAGATCGCGCGCAAGCTCGGCTACAAGCTCGTCGATCACCGGCTCGAACTTTACGGCGTGCCGCTGGACAGCAAGCCGAAGGCGGACAAACGTTGATGTCGGACCGGCCAGCGCCGAAGCGGCTCTTCATAGAGACGTATGGCTGTCAGATGAACGTCTATGACAGTGAGCGCATGCGCGATGTGCTGGGACCGCTCGGCTATGCGGTGACCGATAAGCCCGACGACGCCGATCTCGTCATACTCAACACCTGTCACATCCGCGAGAAGGCGACCGAAAAGGTCTATTCCGAAATCGGCCGCTTGAAGCGCCACAAGGAGCGCCGCCAGGCGGAAGGCAAGGGCATGACCATCGCCATTGCCGGCTGCGTGGCGCAGGCCGAAGGCGAGGAAATCATCGCGCGCGCGCCGGCCGTCGACCTGGTCGTGGGCCCGCAGGCGTATCACAAGCTGCCCGAGCTGATCGCGCGCGCCGCGCGTAAGAGCGGCGAGAACCTCGCAACCGAGTTCACCGCGCAGGAAAAGTTCGACGCGCTGCCCGCGCGCGCGCCCGACGGCGTGACGGCGTTCCTGTCGATCCAGGAAGGCTGCGACAAGTTCTGCACCTTCTGCGTCGTGCCCTACACGCGCGGGGCCGAGTATTCACGGCCCGTCGCCGATGTGCTCGCCGAAGCGCGCGCATTGGCTGAACGCGGCGTGCGGGAGATCACGCTGCTCGGGCAGAACGTGAACGCGTACCACGGCGATGACGCAGAGGGCCGCGCGGCTTGCTTCGCCGCGCTCCTGCGCGAACTCGCGCGCATCGATGGGATCGAGCGTTTGCGCTACATGACGTCCCATCCAACCGAGATGACGGACGAGTTGATCGCCCTGCATGGAAACGAGCAGAAACTGATGCCCTATCTGCATCTCCCGGTGCAGTCAGGCTCGGACCGCGTCTTGAAAGCGATGAACCGCAAGCACGATGGCGCTCATTATCGCGGCATCGTCGAGCGGCTGCGCGCCGCGCGGCCGGACATCGCGCTCTCGACCGATCTCATCGTCGGCTTCCCCGGCGAGACCGAGAAGGACTTCGAGGCCACGCTCCAATTGGTGCGCGACGTAGGCTTCGCCTCGGCGTTTTCATTCAAGTATTCCGCGCGCCCCGGCACGCCGGCGGCGGCGATGATGGGTCAGGTCGCCGAAGCGGTGAAGGCCGAGCGGCTGGCGCGCCTGCAGGCGCTGCTCTCGGAACAACAGCGCGCGTTCAACACCGCGCAGGTGGACCGCGTCGTGCCGGTGCTGGTGACCGGCGACGGCCGGAGGGCTGGCCAGAAGCACGGCCGCTCGCCATATCTGCAAGCTGTGCATTTCGATGACACCAGTGCGCGGCCCGGCGACATCGTGCCGGTGCGCATCCTTTCTGCGTCGCAGAACTCGCTCGCGGGCGCGCGCCTGGAGCGGGCGGCGGAGTTTGCGTGAACCAAACTGATCTCACGCGCGCGATCACGCTGCAGGACGCGGGCGTCGCGCAGGCGGTGTTCGGGCCATTGC
>JAEWNX010000260.1 GCA_023461135.1 Pseudomonadota bacterium | reverse complement strand
GCGTTGCGCTGAGCGGGGACGTGCTCTCAGAAGGTCCCGCTCAGCTCAACGATGAACCATGGCGCGTTGGCGAAGGCGCGCTCGCGCAGGTCGCGGCTGGTGTTGGCGCCGTTGCGGCCGAGCGACTGTATTCCCGGGGTCAGGGGGTCGCCGTCTTCGTTGAAGAAGCGCCGGTCGCGATTGACGCGGCCCTCCAATGCATTCGCCGCCCACAAACGCAGCTTCATGTTGTTCGGCAGCGCCGTGGTTTCGACCCAGAAGTCGATCCAAGGCCCTTCCTCGCTCGTGTCGATCTCGTTGAAGCGATAGGCCTGGAATTCGCCCTGCTTGAAAATCTCCGCGCCCCAGGCAAAGCGCCAGGCATTGATGTCCTGCCGGAAACTGATCGAGATCTGCGATTCCGATGTGTATGAGAAACTGCGCGTCTGATCGGTGAGAGGGTCGGTGACCTCAGTGTCCCAGAGATAGCCCGAAACCGTGACGCGTCCGCCGGGGATGAAGGAAATAGGCGAAGAGAAGTTTGCGTCGAGGCTCCACGCTTCGCCGTCTCCCAGATTGCCCGGCGCATCGAAACCGGCGGCTGGGATGAAGACGACGTCGGCGACATCGCTGATGTCGTGGTGCGTCAGCGTCAGCCCAAGCGCCATGCCCCGCCAACGCAAGTCGGCGCCGAGTTCCGCACGCCAATCCGTCTGCGGTTGCAGGTCTGGGTTGCCGCCGGCGATAATGGCGTCCGCGGTCGCTACGGCCGAGACGAAATCGCCGAAGTCGAGCTGGCTGACGTCTCGGTAATAGCGGAAACGGAGCTGGTTATTGCCGGCAAACGTCCGGGAAATCTGCACGGATGGCTTCCAGAACGCCAGATCGACGGTCTGGTTCGTATCGCCCGTGAACGTCAGCGTCGAAGTTTCCCACGCGAGTCGCGTTTCGATCGACCACGCATCGCTCGGCCGCCACGTGTGCGAGCCGAAAAACTCAGCCCGCTCCTCTTCGACGAGGACATTCGCATTATCGACCGGTCCGGGCAGGACGCTGCCCGCCAGGCCGAGCTCCTGTTCGAGGGAGTTGAATGCGCCTTCGCCGCCGAATTCGATCCGGTGACGCGCGCCCAGCGGGCGGGCCAGCGAAAAGCGTCCGATCGTCTCGCCCGTGTCCTGACGCACGTCTTGGAAGAAGTCGCCGGTTTGAGCGCCCGCGCCGTCGAGGAAGAGGTCAACCTCTTCGCTTTCGTACTGCGCGCGGTTGATAAGGCCTATGAGCGACAGCGACCACGGCCCGAAGTCGCGGTCGTAGTTGGCGCCGAGTTCGAGGCTCGGGCGCCATTCCTCGAACTCCTGGATCAGCGCCTCCGTGGGCGCGTCGGCGGCGTCGAAGAAGAAGTAGTCGTTGTCGCCGTGAAAACGGAACCAGTTGAGTTGAGCGTTGCTGCTCAAACGGCCGCCAAACAACGGAAAGGCGATGTTGCCGTTGAGGGTGGCTTCGCGGAAGTCGCGCGGCGAGGGCGTGTCGGCGCCGCCCGTGTAGACGTCGCCCGGTTCGTCGTAGAACTGACGCCATCCGGGCAGGTCGCGATACTGGCTGAAGATCGAGGCCCCGACGCCGTATTCCACTTGGCCCGAGCGGCCGCTGTAGGAAATCTCGCCCCGCGGCGCGACGACTTCGCGCGAGGTGTACTCAAAGCCGCCATTCCAGACGCCGCTGCCGGCCGTAGGCGTGCGCACGATGTTGAGCAGCATCGACTGGCCCGATGCATCGCCCGCGACTGCTGCACCGCGCAGAACTTCAAGGCGCACCACCTGGTTTGCCGGAATGCGCGAGAGAATGCCGTCGAGCGACTGGCTCTTGGTGCTGGGGCGCAAGCCGTCGATCAGAAGATTGCCGACGGCGCCCGAAAAGCCGCGCCGGTCCGCGCCGCCGTCGAGTGTAAAGCCCGGCGTCTGGCGCACCATGTCGAGCGCGGTCTGCGGATTATACTGCGCGAAGAACGCCGCCTCGTACGCGACGCGGTCAGCGGATGAGCTTGTCGGCGTCGGCGTCGCCGTCGGTGTAGCCGGCGCTTCATTTTGTGGCGTTTGCGCATAGGCCACGCCGGTGAGCGCCAAAACCGACGCCATAGTTTTGAAGAGCATTTCCCCCTCCGGTCGCCGTCTGCCGCGGCGTGCGGTTCCCCGCCCTTTTTTACGGTGCTGCTGATTTCTGGATGATCGCAGCACCCACGATGGATGCGGTTTCTGCTGTCTTTTTCGGGGCAGACGTTGGGGCTTGCGACGAAGCGGCTTGGCGGCGCGACGACCTGAAAAGAAAACGCCGCCGAGGCAGAGCCTCGACGGCGTTTCCGTATCAAATGGAAAGGAGCGACTAGCGCTTCTTGCCCTTTTTGGCCTTACCCGCAGACTTCGCGGCCTTAGCCTTCTTTTTCGCAGCCATAGTATCAACCTCCCCAGACATTGGGATGATCAAACTTCTGCGTCGATTCTCTAAATTGTAAATGCACGACGTTCGACCTAGCCGCCGCCGATGGTCAGTCCGGTGATGTAGAGTGTCGGTTGTCCAACACCGACCGGCACGCTCTGTCCGCCTTTTCCGCAGGTGCCGACACCCTCATCGAGCTTGAGATCGTCACCCACCATTTTCACGCGCGTGAGCGCGCTTGGACCGTCGCCGATCAGCGTCGCGCCTTTGATCGGCGCTTTGATCGTTCCGTTCTCGACGAGGTAGGCTTCGGTGCATTGGAAGACGAACTTGCCGGAGGTGATGTCGACCTGACCGCCTCCGAAATTAACCGCGTAGACGCCGCGCTTCAGGC
>JAEWNX010000259.1 GCA_023461135.1 Pseudomonadota bacterium | reverse complement strand
ATCTTGTACGGGCCAGGCGGCGCGGAAATGCGTGGAACGTCCGGCGCGCTGTAAAGCTGCCAGACGAAGCCGCCGAACGCGAGCGCGACCACGAGCATCAGCAGATAGATCGTGCCGGCGTGACGAGACTGCTCGTCGTACGCGTGCATGCGAGGATCGTAGCGCGTGCTCAAGGGCGGAACTCCGGACGGAATCGCGGCGGGAGGGCTTAGTTTACCATCCGCGCGCTCACGATCGCTTAATTGCGCGCGCGGCAGGCGCGGGGAATCCATAATTCCGCAGGCGTAACGGAGGCGTTAGCGCGTGAGCGTGAAAAGGCGGCGATGCTCGTCGATGGCGAAATCGTCGGTCATGCCCGCGATGTAGTCGCAGACCCGGCGCGCCGTTTTTAGCCCCCCCGGCCCATCGCCGCCGGCCTGCCAGTCCGGCGGCAGCAATTCGGGTTCGGCCAGCAACAAATCGAAGAGCTGGCGCAGGATCCGCTTGGCGTGGGAGCGCGAGCGGTTGACCCTCCAGTGGCGGTACATTCGCGCCATCAGAAATCGGCGCAGCACCGCCTGATGTTCGTTCATGACATCGGAAAAGCCCACCAGCGGCTTGCCGGCCGCGCGGACGTCCTCGGCGCTTTGCGGCTTTGCTTCAGCGAGCAGGTTTGAGGATTGCCAAACGAGATCGTCGATCCACACGCCGATCAAACGCCTTACCGTTTCAGCGATGAGCCGGCTTTCCTCGATATCGGGATGATCTTTCGCCACCGCCGCGAGCACGCGCTCCACCATCGGCACTTCCTCGCGCAATTCCGCGAGCGTAAAGAGCCCGGCGCGCAGGCCGTCGTCGATATCGTGGTTGTTGTAGGCGATGTCGTCCGCGTGCGCGGCCACTTGCGCCTCGAGGCCCGGCCAGCTTGCGAGTTCCAGATCGTGCTGCGCCACGTATTCCTGGATCGCCACCGGCAGATCCGCCAGCGCCGCCCCATAGCGGATTAGCGGGCCGTTGTGTTTGACGACGCCTTCAAGCGTCTCCCAGGTGAGGTTGAGCCCGTCGAAGGTCGGATATTTCCGCTCCAGCTTCGTCAGCACGCGCAGCGTCTGCGCGTTGTGGTCGAAGCCGCCGTACGGCTCCATGCACGCGTCGAGCACATCTTCGCCTGTATGCCCGAAAGGCGGGTGTCCCAAATCGTGCGCGATGCCGAGGCATTCGGCGAGGTCGTCGTCCAGCCCCATCTGGCGCGCGACTGCCCGCGCAATCTGCGCCACTTCCAGCGAATGCGTCAGGCGGGTGCGGTAGTGGTCGCCCTCGTGCGCGACGAACACCAGCGTCTTGCCCTTCAGCCGGCGGAAAGCGCTCGCATGGACGATGCGGTCCCTGTCGCGTTCGAACGGATTGCGCGTGCGGCTCTCGGGCTCGGGATAAAGCCGGCCGCGCGAACATGACGGATCGGTAGCATAAGGGGCGCGCGGGGGGCGCATGTGAGGCGTGGGGGCGTTGGCGGGCTTTGCCCTCGCCCGTTTGGCTGCTTTCTGCCCGTCCGCCACGAAACGGCTTCTCCTCAGTGCTAGGATCGGACCTTATATGGGCCCTGCCCGCTTGAGAAACCGCCCAAAGGGTTGCGTTAACGAATGACTGACGTCTGCCTCTCCGCCGCCGCCGCCTCGCGGATCAAGACCGTGGTCGCCGACCAACCCGCGGGCGCTGGCCTGCGCGTGGCCGTCGAAGGTGGCGGCTGCTCTGGATTTCAGTACGAAATTCAGGTCGCGCCTGCCGCGAACGCCGACGACATCGTGATCGAGCGCGATGGCGCGCGCCTCTTCGTCGACCGCGTCTCGCTGCCCTTCCTGCTTGGCTCCGAAGTCGATTGGGTGGACGAGTTGATCGGCGCCTCGTTCAAGGTGAAGAACCCGAACGCCAAGTCGTCTTGCGGCTGCGGCGTGAGCTTCTCGGTCTAATGTTCCGGCGCGTCTCCAGATTGGACCGCGGGCTCGATGCGTTCGAGCGGCGCGACTGGCGGCGCGCACGACGCTTGTTCGAGGAAGCGCTGCACGAAGAAGACCGCGCCATCGGCCGCTATCACCTTGGCTTGCTCTATTGGCGTGGTTTGGGGGGAAAGCCGGACAAGGCAATTGCTGTCGAGCACTTTGCCCGCGCCGCCGATGACGGTCTGCCCGGCGCGCAGACCGCGTACGGCATCGCGCTTCGCTCCGGCGTCGGGGTTGCGCAGGATATCGAGCGGGCCCGCGATCAGTTCAGGGCGGCCGCCGGGGCCCAAGACGGTGAAGCCATGGTGCAACTCGCCACGCTCTCCGACCCGGAGGAGGCGCGCTATTGGCTGCTGCGCGGCTCTGAAAACGGGTACGCGCCCGCGATGGCGCATCTCGCCGATCTGTTGATGGAGCGCGATCCGATCGATGCGCTCGCCTGGCTCTATGTGGCCGTCTCCTTGTCGGGCGACGACGCCGCCCGCAAACGCGCCGCCGTTTTCGCGCGCGAACTCAGCGCGAAGGAAATCGATACGGCGCAGAAAACCGGCCGCCTTTACGCAAAGGAAATTCAACAGCGCAGCCGCGGGCGGTGATATAGCGGCTCGCATGAACGTCACCGAAGCGCTCAAGGCGCGCATTTCCGTCCGCGCCTTCAAACCCGACCCAGTCCCCGAGGCGATCGTGCGAGAGATCGTCGACGTTGCGCGCTACGCGCCGTCCGGCGGCAACCTCCAACCTTGGAAGGTGATCGCGGTCGCCGGCGCCGAACGCGACGCGGTCTCGACATTGGCGAAGGCGAACCTTCCCGGCGCCGAAGACGATCGCCCGGTTTATCCCGCCAATCTCTGGGAGCCGTACCGCACGCGCCGCTTCAAGGTCGGCGAAGACATGTACGCGCTGCTAGGCATCCCGCGAGAGAACAGGCCCGCGCGCCTCATGCACCTGGCGCAGAACTTCGATTTCTTCGGCGCACCCGTCGGGCTCTTCTTCATCATCGACAAGCGCATGGGGCACGGCCAGTGGGCGCATCTCGGCATGTTCATGCAGTCCGTCGCGCTGGCCGCGCTGGAGCACGGCGTCCAATCCTGCATGCAGGAAGCATGGGCCCGCATGCGCGCGCCGCTGGCGGCGCACTTCAAGCTGGATGAACATGACATGATCTATTGCGGCATGGCGTTGGGTTACGCCGATATGACAAAGCCGGTGAATACGCTGCGCAGCGATCGCGCGCCGCTGGATGAGATGGCCGTATTCAAGGGATTCGATGGAGCGAGCGATGCATAAAGGTTCGTGCCTGTGCGGCGCGGTGCGTTTTTCGGTCGCCGCCGCATTGGCGGGCCCGGACGCCTGCCATTGCGAGAAGTGCCGCAAGACCTCCGGCCATTATTGGGCGTCCACCGACGTTGTGAAAACCGATCTCACCATCGAAGGCGAAGACAACCTCACCTGGTTTCAATCGTCAGAGAAGGTCCGCCGCGGCTTCTGCAGGACGTGCGGATCGGCTCTGTTGTGGGACCCAATCGGCCGCCCCAAGATCGGCGTCGCCATGGGGGCCTTCGACAAGCCAACGGGCGCCAGGCTGCACATTCACATCTTCGTCGCCGACAAGGGCGATTACTACGAGATCGGCGACGGCCTGCCGCAGAAGCAGCAATAAAGCGGTATCTCGCCCCGCTTTCCGACATCTCACGAAACAAAGGCGGCCACACCGCCGTTTGTCCGGTCTCACACCAAATGAGGAGACCGAGCATGGGCTTGTTCAATTTCGGCCGCGACCGCGGCAAGGACCTGAAGACGCCAATTCGCCAAGGTTCCGAACAGACGAGCGCCGCCGAGATGGCGGAAATGCTGCGCGATCTCGGTATCACGATCGAAGGCGGCCGCATCACCGTGCGCGGCGACGAAGTCACCATCACGGGGAAGGCCAACGATATCGCCGAGAAGGAGCGCGCCATTCTCGTTCTCGGCAACACCAAGGGCGTCGCCAAGGTGAACGATCAGATCACCATCACGGCGCAGGCTCAGCCGGCGTCGCAGTTCTACGAAGTGAAGTCCGGCGACACGTTGTCGAAAATCGCCAAGCAATTCTATGGCGAGGCGAACAAGTACAGCGCCATCTTCGAAGCCAATAAACCAATGCTGAAAGACCCGGACGAAATCTATCCCGGCCAGATGCTGCGCATCCCGCAGCAGCACTAAGATGGATCGCGTGTTCGCGCGTTGCCGATGACGCCGTCCTCGGCGAAGTCGACGATCGCGAACACGAGGCCCATCACCAGGAGCCACAACACCGGCGCAAGCATCAACGGCAGCGCATACGATTGCGCTTCGGCAAAGGCGCGCCAAGCCCAGCCCACGCACACAAAAGCGAGCACGGGATAGACCCAGCACAGAAGCTGAGCGACCAGCAGGGCCGCCTTCGAGCGCCAATGTGCTCGCTCTTCGGAAGAGAGCAGCCGCATACCCGCTTCCAAAGCCCCCAGGCCTGCCGCCACATGGAACAAGGTGAAGGCCGCGAGGATTAAGTTCATAGGGGCGGAGCCTAGCATGCTGCCCCCGGGCAAAGGAGAGTTTCTGATGACCGCGCGCAAAGTCGGCGATCACGTGGAGGCCAACGCGGAAGAAGCCCGCGCCGGCGAAACCGGGCACCACGTGCGCTACATCCTCGCTGCCGGCGTCGCCCTCGTCGTGATCGGCTTTGCGGCCGTCGCCTTGGGCTGGTTCGGTTGAACCTCGGGCCGGGCATGGGCTAAGCCCCATGCGATGGCCTTCAAGATCGCCGCCTGGAACGTCAATTCAATTATGGCGCGTCTGCCGACGGCGCTGAAGCTGTTCGGCGAGGTGGGCGCCGATGTTTGGTGCCTGCAGGAAATCAAGTGCGAGGATGCACGCTTTCCCCGCTTCGAGCTCGAAGCGATGGGCTTCAATATCGAGACGTTCGGGCAGAAGAGCTATAACGGCGTCGCCATCCTCTCCAAGCATCGGATCGAGGAAGTCAGCCGCGGCATTCCCGGTCTTGAACACGAACACGCGCGCTACATCGAAGCGGTGATCGCCGCGCCGGACGGGCCAGTGCGCGTCGCCTCCGTCTATGCGCCCAATGGCAATCCGATCGGCACGGATAAGTTCGCCTTCAAGCTGGCGTTCATGCAGGCGCTGCAGGCGCACCTGCGGAATGTCTTGAAGCACGAAGAACGCGTCGTAATCGCCGGCGACTACAACGTCATTCCGCGCGATGTGGATTGCCACGATCCCCGCGTCTGGACGGGCGACGCACTGTTTCAACCCGAAACCCACGCCGCGTATCGCGCCCTGCTGAACCTGGGCCTGAGCGACGCGTATATGCAAGCTGACGGCGCCGCGCATCGCTATACGTTCTGGGATTATCAGGCGGGCGCCTGGCAGAAGGACCACGGCATCCGCATCGATCATTTGTTGCTGTCGCCTCAAGCGGCGGACCGCCTGCAGAGCGTCGAAATCTTCAAAGCTGCGCGCGCAATGGACAAGGCCAGCGATCACGTGCCGATCGTCGCCACGTTCAGCTAGCGGAACCAGCAATCACCGGCCTCGTTGCTCCGGCATGGGACGCAACGAAACGCCTCAGATTCTACACGCGCGCGAGGTCGTCGACACCGCCGACATCGAGCGCCTCGCGGACCTCCTCGACTCGCGTTGGCGCATTCCCGGCTTGGGATGGCGTTTCGGTTTAGACACCGTGGTCGGCCTCGTCCCAGGCGTCGGCGACACGATCACCGGCGCACTCGGCCTCTACATCATCGCGCGCTCGCACCAGCTCGGGGCATCGCCCTGGCTGCTGACGCGCATGGGCTGGAATGTCCTGGTGGACACCGCGCTCGGCGCCATTCCGCTGGTCGGCGACCTGTTCGACATGGCGAACAAGTCCAACACACGAAACATCCGCCTGTTGCTGCGCGATCTCGAACGGCGCGGCGTGCGCGCCGCGCGCTAGCGTCTTTCGTCCGCCGGATCTTCGTCGCCCGGTTCGCGCTCTTCTTCCGCCGGGATCGCGTAGCCGCCCGAGAACCAACGGTTGAGATCGACGTCCGCGCACCGCTTCGAGCAGAAGGGGCGATACTTCTCATCCTGCGGCTTGCCACAGATGACGCATTTTTTTGCGCTCATAGGGCCCTCGCATCAATCTTGTCACGCGGGCCGGGCGCTGCGTCGATGGTCCAGCGCATGCCGATGCGGTTGGAGAGTTCGCTACGCCAGTCGATCTCGCCGGCGTCGAGCCAAGCCTTCACTTCAGGGGCAACCGTGCAGGCGATCTGCCGGCCCGTCTGCGCTCGCGCCTCACGCTCGATCGCGCGCAGCGCCATCAGCGCGACGGTCTCCACGCTCAAGCGCCCATCGGCGTCGCGCATCTGCTCGTGTAACGGCGTCCGCAGTTGCGCACGAGCGAGATCGAACACGCCAAAACGCGATAAAGACCCGAACTGCACGCTCCAGGGATCGTCGGCGAATGCAGCGCGCACCGCTTCCTCCAACTGCTTCGCGTGCGACTTGGCCCGCATGGACACAAAATCAATGGCGATGAGGCCGCCGAGACCGCGCAGGCGGATTTGACGCGCAGCCTCCTGCGCGGCCGCTACGTTGAGATCGAGTGCGAAGCGTTCTGGATCGCTGCTGCCCGCGCGCCCGCCCGCGTCCACATCGATGGCAACCAGCGCCGCTGTCGGTTCAATCGTCAGCGCGCCGCCGCCGGGAATGGGCGCAGTGCGCGCAAGCGCATCCTCAATCGCCGCGTCGAGCCTGGCGCGCATCGCCGCGTCGGCAGGCTTTGCCAGCACCAGCTCCTCGTCCACGTCGTGACGGCCGATGAGATGCGGCGCCTCGCCGTCGTGCCCAGTGTCCTGGAGTTCGACCACTGGGTTCTTGCCGCGCGCCGCTTCGCGCGTCACGCCAACGACGACGCCCGCGCCCTCGGTCAGCGCCACGCGATCGCGCCTGATGCGGGCGCGGCCGTCATCGCCAAGCGGCAAAAAGCCCTGTTGGTCGCGCAATCCCAGATCGAGGAAAACGCCGCGTCGCCGGCGATCGACTTCCCGCACCCGCGCGCAATACACTTCGCCCCATCGCGCGCGCCGGCCCTCGTCGCTTGCACGTGCGATGCGCAACGCGATGGGCCGGCCCTCGCGCACGAGCGCCTCGCGCGTCTCGCCGATCGCCGCGTCGATCCACGTCTCCAGCCGCTCGCTCATACGGCGCCTTCGAGCAAGCTGGCGGTTTCGAAGAGCGGCAAGCCGACAATGTTCGAGTAAGAGCCGACGATGTTGGTGACGTAACGACCCGCGAGCCCCTGCGCGGCGTAGCCCCCCGCCTTGCCCTTCCACTCGCCGCTGGCGATGTATGCGTCGATCTCCGCCGCGGAGAGCACTTTGAACGTCACACGCGTTTCGACGAGCCGCGTTCGCACCCCACCAGCCGCCTTCAGCGCAACGCCTGTGTAGACGCGGTGCCCACGCCCCGAGAGCAACGCAAGGCAATCGCGCGCTTCTCTTTCCGTCTCCGCCTTGGGCAATACGCGCCGCCCAACGGCGACGACAGTGTCCGCCGCGAGCACGCGTCCCTCCGCCTTCACCGCGTCCGCCTTCGCGCGCGCGAGCCTGACCGCCAGCACCCGCGGCGTTTCCTTCTTCAGCGGCGTTTCGTCGATGTCGGCGGCGATCACGTCGTCCGGCGTGATGCCGATCTGCGCCAAGAGCGCCAGCCTGCGCGGACTGGCGCTGGCGAGGATAAGGCGCGTCATGGCCGCTTCGGAAAGCCCAGCCGCTTGGCGTAGATGCGGTCAACCGTGCGCGGATTCATGAGCTTCGGCAGCGTGCGATCCATGAACGCATTGCGCAGGATATGATAGCGCACTTTGGGATTGGCATCGGTCAGGCAGCGCCAGATCAGATCGCCGACGTCCGACGGCGGCAGCCCTTTGCGGCCCTGTGTCACCATGTAGTTCGCCACGCCTTCCAGCATCGGCGCGTATGGCGTGTTGGAAAAGCGCTTCAGGTCGCCTTGTTCGGCCTTGTCCCAGATCGGCGTCGCAATCGCGCCAGGGCCGATAACGATGACATCGATGCCGTACAGCATCAGCTCGCGGCGCAGCGATTGCGAATAACCTTCGAGCGCAAACTTGGACGACGCATACGGCCCCACGAACGGCGCGCCGTTCTGTCCGCCGACGGATGAAATCATAACGATGCGGCCGGGTTTGCCGGTTCGGTTCGGCTCGGCGCCAAGCACGTCCGCGAAGGCGCGCGTGACATTATGCACGCCGAATAGATTGATCTCGAATTGGCGGCGCAGCTCGTCCGTGTCCAAGTGCAGCAACGGCCCGGGCACCGCGATGCCGGCATTGTTCACGAGGCCGAACAAGCGCCGGTCGCCTAGCGCTTGCGCCACCCGGGCCGCGCCAGCACGCACCGCGGTTTCATCCGCCACATCGAACAGAAGCGGGGTCACCGCTTCACCGAACTCATCCCGTAAGCTCTGCGCGTCCGCTTCCTTGCGCACGCTGGCGAACACGTGCGCGCCTTCGCGCACGGCTTTCGCGACGGCGGCGCGGCCGATGCCGGTGGAGGCGCCCGTCACGACGACGGCGCGGTCGAGCGAACCCTTTGTCATTTGAACCGATACGTGACGCGCCCCTTGGTCAGATCATAGGGGCTCATCTCCACAAGCACCTTGTCGCCAGCCAGCACCCGGATGCGGTTCTTGCGCATCTTGCCGGCTGTGTGACCGATAATCTGGTGTCCGTTCTCGAGCTCGATCCGGAAGGTGGCGTTGGGCAAAAGCTCCATCACCGTTCCGGTAAATTCCAGTAGTTCTTCCTTGGCCATTCGGTCTCCGTGAATCGTGGCGGCGGGGGCCTTATAGGGGGTCGGACCTATCCCGTCGACGGGCGCGGGAAACGGTCTGCGATGCGCCGGTCCAGGCCATCCCGCACGGTCCGGTATTCCATCAGAATCTGCTCGCGCGAGCCTTCCGCCAGGGAGGGATCAAAGGTGGGCCAATACTCGGCGGCGAGCCCCAGTTCCGGGACGCGTCCGAGCGCGTGGTGATGCGCCTCCGGACTGAGCGAGACGATGAGGTCGAACGGCCCGTCCTCGTTCTCGGCGAATGCCTCGAACCCTTTGGGGCGATGCTTGGAGATGTCACCGCCCAGTTCGTCCATCACGAACGCGGCCATCGCCGAAACTTCCTCGTGCGGGCGCACGCCGACGCAATCCACACGCATCAGCGGTCCGAAGCGAAGGCGCAGGAGACCAGCAGCCATGGGCGAGCGGATCGCATTGTGCGTGCAGGCGAATAGCACGCTCTTCGGCGACGCCCCTTCCATGGCGCGTCAGCCCCGCACATGCAGGGCGCAGACGAGCGTGAACAGGCGCCGCGCGGTTTCGACGTCGACCTTGATCTTGTCTCCGAGCGCCTCGCTTAGCACGTCGGCCGCTTCGTTGTGCAGCCCACGCCGGCCCATGTCGATCGCTTCGATCTGGCTCGGCGCCGCGGTGCGGATAGCATTGTGATAGCTGTCACAGATGAAAACGTAGTCCTTGATCAGCTTCCTGAGCGCCGACATCGACACGTGATGCAGGCACACGCGCTCGCCTTGCTCTGTGCTCACGTCGAGCGCCAGCCGGCCTTCGGCCAGGGAGAGCAGCAGCAGGTACGGGCCGCGCGTTTCGCCGACGACTTCGAAGGAGTTCGCTTCCTTCAGGTCGAACAGCGCGATGCGCCGTTCGTGCTCGGCGTTGGTGGACGCCGGCGCGAGGGAGCTCTCATCCAGCGTAACGTCGAGGAGCCTGTTGCGCTCTTCGCTCACGCTTTACGCCTTTTCGTGATCGGGCCGGCGCGGCGTGCGCCAGGCGGCGCCCATGTCCATCAACAGCGCGTCAAGGCATTCGACTTTGAGCGCGATCTCGCCGCCGCCGGCGAACACCAGCCGCACGTTGCCGCCGGGCGGCTCGGCGTCGGGCAGGAAGCTGACCGAAAGAAGCGAGGCGACGGCATCCGGCGAATCCATGCGCACTTTGCGGCTCTTCACCGAAAGCACGCTTTCGAAGGACAGCGCCGATCGCACGCGCTCGAACGGCCCCTTTTCGCCAGCTTGTTCCCAGCGGAAGCGGTTGATCAGCGCCGCAAAGCGGCGCGCCTGCCGGTCGTAACTCACATCGCCAACGCGGAGCAGCGCGTCCTGGGCGGCGGCTGCGATGATGTCGAGGTCGGCGGCGTCCTCGGCCATCAATTTCAGCATGCCGCTCATGCGTACTCTTCTTCCCTGACGCGCTTGATCTGCGCCCCGCACGCCGCGAGCTTCGCTTCCAAGTTTTCGAAGCCGCGGTCGAGGTGATATACGCGGTTCACGGTCGTCTCGCCCTCTGCCGCCAAGCCCGCGACGACCAAGCTCACCGACGCGCGCAAATCCGTCGCCATCACCGGCGCGCCAATGAGCTTGGGAACGCCCGTGACCACCGCTTCGTTGCCGTGCACCGCGATCTGCGCGCCAAGGCGCGACAGCTCCGGCGCGTGCATGAAACGGTTCTCGAAGATCGTCTCGCGAATGTGCGACTCGCCCTCCGCCGTGCACAGGAGCGCCATGGCCTGCGCCTGCAAGTCGGTTGGGAAGCCGGGGAAAGGCTCGGTGTTGATATCAGCGGCTTTGATCCGTCCGCTCTTCTTGCGCACGACGCGAAGTCCGCGGCCCTCCGCATCGACAGTTACATCGGCATCGCGCAGCAACTTGATCAGCGCGCCCAAGTGCTCGAAGCGCGCGCCGGCGAGCAAAACGTTGCCGCCCGTCGCTGCGACGGCGCACGCAAAGGTCCCGGCCTCGATGCGGTCGGCGACGACCTTATGCTTGGCGCCGCCGAGCGAGGCGACGCCTTGGATATTGATCTCGCTCGTGCCCGCGCCTTCAACCTTGGCGCCCATGGCGTTGAGGCAATCGGCTAGGTCGGCGATCTCCGGTTCGCGCGCCGCGTTCTTCAGCACGGTCTCGCCCTTGGCGAGCACGGCCGCCAGCATCGCGTGCTCGGTCGCGCCGACGGACACGAACGGAAACTCGATCTCGGCGCCCTTCAGCCCGCGCAGCGCGGCTGCTTTCACGTAGCCTTGCTCGATGACGATATCGGCGCCCATCGCTTCGAACGCCTTCAAGTGCAAATCCACAGGCCGTGCGCCGATCGCGCACCCCCCGGGCAGCGACACCGTCGCGTGGCCCACGCGCGCCAACAGCGGCCCCAGCACGTTGAACGAGGCCCGCATCTTCCGCACTTGGTCGTACGGCGCGATCGTCGATAGGATTTCCGCCGCATGCATGCGGATGGTGCGCGTTTCCTTGATCCAGGTGATGTCGACGCCGAGCGACCTCAAAAGCTGCGCCATGAAGCGCGTGTCGGCGAGGTCGGGCATGTTTTCGAGCATCAGCGGCTCGGCCGACAGCAGCGCCGCCGCCTGCAGCTTCAGCGCCGAATTCTTCGCCCCGTAGATCGGGATAGTTCCGTTGAGGGGCGCTCCGCCCGTGATGACGATACGGTCCATACTGCTCTTTCGCCGGCCCCTCCGCCGCCGGGCAGGTTATGGGGTGCGTTGGCGGCCCAAGCAAGGCGGCGGTCGGACCGGTTCGCCTCTGCCACGTATGGCTGATTAGCTTTTCTTCTCCGGCTTCTGCGCCGCTTTGCGGCGGGCGATGTTGCGCTTGAGGGCCTCCGCCAGGCGCTGCTCGCGGGGGCTTTTCGGCGGGGGTTGTTTACTCATCTCAAGCATCGACCGGATGGACCTGGAAGGCTACGCTGGGGTGCGGGGACAAGATGACGGTCGAAGCGGCGGAAGCGCAACCCTTCAGTCATACGGGCAGGTTTTTCAACGTGCTCGGTCTTGCGCTGAAAAATGCGTTTCTCACACTCATTACGCTCACGCTTTACCGTTTCTGGGCGCGCACCTCGATGCGCCGCCGGCTCTGGTCGCGCGCTTGGGTGATGGGCGATCCCCTCGAGTACACCGGCAGCGCCTGGGAGCTCGTGCGCGGCTTCATAATCGCCCTGCCGACATTCTTTCTGCCTTGGGTGTTCGTCGCCTACATCGCGCCGCTGGTGATGAACCCAGTGACCGCTGCGTGGCTGGGCTTCGGATTCTGGGTGATCCTCGTGCCGCTGATCGCCGCCGCGCGCTACTGGATGCGGCGCTACCAGCTTTCGCGCACGCGCTGGCGCGGCATCCGCATGGGATTGGCGGGTTCGGCCTGGGCCTTTGCCGCCGCCTCGTGGGGCTGGTGGGTGCTGCAGGTTTTGTCGCTTGGCTGGTACACCCCGGCCGCGCGCATGAACCGGGCGCGCCTCATGTGGGGGAACACGCGCTTCGGCGATCAGCCGTTCGAGTTCGTCAACGATGGCCAGTCTCCGCAGAAAGGCTTATGGGGCCCGTTCGCAATCGGCTGGTTTGGCACACTAGCAATCATCATCGCCACGCCAGTTGCGGTCGGCTTTCTCGGTTTTTACCTGGCGACCATCGCGGGCATCGAGCCCGATGCGGACGAGCCGATGGGCTACAGCATGTACACCGGCCTCGCTCTGCTGCTGATGGC
>JAEWNX010000258.1 GCA_023461135.1 Pseudomonadota bacterium | reverse complement strand
TGAACGCCGCGCTCAAGTTCTGCGGCGGCGCGAAGCGCGCCGCCGTGTTGTTAAACAGCAACGCTTACGGTGTGCGCGGCGCGCATTCGCCTTGCGAGGCGACGCTGACGCCCGCCGCTGCTGCGTTGCAGGCGTTGCCATAGGTCTGGCCGTCGCAACCGCAAACGGGGCGATACTCTTCCGTGCAGATTTCCGGCCGCGGCTGGCATGTGCCGGACTGGTCCGTTGCGCCGCAGTGGCCGGCTTCGTAGGTGCAGTAGAGACCTTCGCCGCAGGCAATGCCGGCGATGCCTCCACACATCTGACCTTGCGCCGCTGCCATGCGCGCCGGAGGTTCAGAGGGGGTCGTCGTATCCGTCGTCGTCGGTTGCGTGCAGCTCGCAAGCGCAAGCAGCATCATCGCCAAGATTAGATGCGCCTTCATAGGACCTCCCTCACGTCTTCTACTCGGTCTGATCGAGGATCGCGTCCATCGCCTCATCGCTGAGCCCGAAATGGTGCCCTATCTCGTGCACCAGCACGTGAGCGACCAGATCGCGAAGGCTCACCTCTCCTCGCTCGATCCATTCATCCAGAATGGCGCGGCGATAAAGAAACACGATCGGCGCCGACGGCGCGGGGTCCATGATCGATCGCTGCGTGAGATCTACGCCGTGATAGAGACCCGTGAGTTCGAATGGATCGTCGATGCCGAGTTCAGCCAGCACGTCTTCGCTCGCACACTCCTCGATGCGGAAGATCACGTCGCCGGCGAGTTCGCGGAAAGTACGCGGCATTGCCTGCCATGCCTCATGGGCCAGGCGGCCGACGTCATCGAGCGAAGGGGGAAGATCGGTCATGGGCAGAACGCGCCTGTTGCACTAGCCTAGCTGCAACCAAGGTCAAAACGGAGTGGGTCCATGCGCATGGTTTTCCTCGCGTCGATGCTAGCCCTTGCCGCGGCGTGCTCGCCGCCTGCTGAGACGAAAAGCGAAGCGCCGGCGCCTGCCGCAGAGGCGCCTGCGCCCGCCGCCGATCTGGGGCCCTACACGAATACTTGGGATTCGGATCAGTTCTCGCGCTTTCGCCATACGCTGAGCTCGGCGACGCCAGGCCCCAACAGCATCACGCTCACCGCCCAGACAGACGCCGGCGGCGGCGAAACTGTCGCCGTGTACCCTCTCGGCCCGGACGGCGAGCGGCGAACCGTGCGGCTGATCTTCGTAGTGGCCGATATCGACGGCACGACGGGAACCGAGACGGTGGACATTCCTGCCGAGGGCCTGCCCGTGGAAGTCGTGGTCGAAAACGCGGGCGGCCGCCGGCACGCTGGCAGCTACACCCTCACACTAAGCGCAGCCGCGCCGTGACGCGCGGCGCAAAGCGGAGGCAGGGGAGCGTGAAAGCTTATAGCTAACGGTAAGTTGACGCAGGCGTCATTTTTCTTGATCGGCTCCGTGTGCTGAGTTAATGTGCTTCGATTCAAGAAATGCGGCCGACGCAGAGCGCGGCTGACCGGGAGACAAGCGCATGGCCGATTCCGCCGCCCCGATCCGCCAGATCACCAAGGACGAGGTCTATGACGCCGTGCCGCCGAATGACTTCAGCAAGATGCTGGAGATCGACCGGCACCTGAATCGTTCCAGCGCTTTCGACAAGATCATCTCCGCCACGCACGATCACTTCTGGGATCCGCTCGACAAGAAATACATCGACTTCGACGCCGAGCCCTGGGACCTCGACACGATGGACCTGCAGCCGGACGAAATGGTCCCGGCGCTGCTGACTGATTACGTCAAAGAGCACTTCGAGAAACATCCGGAGCAGCGCATCCGCTTCAAGAATGAGATCGCGCGCTGGTCGATGAGCGCGATCCTGCATGGTGAGCAGGGGGCCCTAAATCTCTCAGCTTCGCTCTGCCACGTGCTGCGCGATCCGGGGGCTCAGGAATACGCGGCGAACCAGACACGTGAGGAGGGCCGTCACGTCACGGCGTTCGCCAAGTACATCATCGCCCGTTGGGGCTCGCCGCTGCCGTGCGGCTCGGTGCTGGCCGACTTGCTGCAGGAAATCGTGCACGCGCCGGAAGTCTATAAGAAGATCATTGGCATGCAGATGCTGGTCGAGGGACTGGCCATGGGCGCCTTCGCCACGATCTATCAGCGCTGGAACGATCCGCTCGCCAAGAAGCTGACGCAGCTCGTGATGACGGACGAGGCGTTCCACCACAAGTTCGGGAAGATCTGGGCGGACCGCACCATCCCGAAGCTCAGCGAAGAAGAACACAACATCGTCGAGGATTGGGCGGCGCACTGCTTCCAGACGCTGCTCTTCAATCTCGTCGCGCCGCACCAGATGAAGGATATCTACGCGCGCTTCGGGCTCGATCCGGACAAGGTGATGGAAGGCTTCCAAGCCGTCGCGACAGATGAAGCGCGCCGCGAACAAATGAAGGAATCGACCAACATCTTCCGCGTGCTGGTGAAGACGCTCTGGAATGCGGGCATCATCACGCCGCGCACCGCCAGCTTCTACGCCATGTATGTGAACTTCGACGAGTTCAAAGCTGAAGGTGAAGAGATGGTCGGCGACGCCATCGCAATGGATGGCATCAAGTATTTGCAGTCCATCAATTTCGGCGCCAACGTCAACGCGCTGGACGATGTGAAGGCCGCGGCCGTCGCGGCCGAGTAGCACGCACCGTTCACTGCGCGCTTACGGCGTTTCTGTTTGTGGCGCGCCTGCGGCGCTGGTCTCGATGGTTTCGTCTTCCACCTGCGCCAGCTCGGCGTTGTTCATGATCTGGTACGTCTCAGGGATAACGAACAGCGAGGGTTGCTGCGGTCCGCGCGTCACCGATGTCGCCTCGAACAGAACCGTGTCGTTCTCCATGAGGCGCAACACGATGCCGTCAGGGGCAATGCACGCGGTGCGCACGACACCCGGCGCGATCGGCTCGCGCGGACGCCAAAGGTTGCCCCGCTCGCCTGCGACCCGGCAGCGCCCGAATGCGCGCACGTTGCTCGCGCCGAGTGCAGCCCAAGCCACCTCTAAGGGCTGCGGCGTATCGGCTTCGCTCAATTGCATCGCGAGCCGCCGCGGCGTCTCGCCAGCGAACAGCCGCCGGCGCGACGCAGATGACTGCAGCAGGTACGCGGCGTTGCGCGCCGGATCGTACACCACCGTGGCGACGCCGTGCTTCTCCAACAGGCCCTCGTAGCGCAAGCGCTCGCCGTCGCGATAAAACGTGGCCGGTCCGGAGACATCCGTGCCGGGGAGCGTGCGTTCGCCCTCGAGGCGGTATTGCTTGGCCGAGAACTCGGGGTATTGCGCGCCGAGCCCGCAGCCTGAAAGCAGCGTCGCCACGCCAATGCAGAGGAGGTGAGCCCAGCGCATTCATCGCGCCAACGCGGCGCGGGAAACAGCGGTTCCGCGCGCTTGTTCGGGCGCACCAGACGTGGGAAAAATACATCGACATGGATGCGCTGCCGCTGTCTCGTCCCGACACAACCGCGCTGCTTGCGCGCGGCGTCACGCGCGTGCTTGCCGATCACGGGCTGGCCTCGGTGCTCGAAGTGCCGCTGTCGAACGGACGGCGCGCCGATGTGATGGGCCTCACGCCGCACGGCGAAATCTGGATCATCGAGACGAAATCGTGCTTGGAAGATTTTGCCGTCGACTGTAAATGGCCGGATTATATTGACTATTGCGATCGTTTCTTCTTCGGGGTGACGGATGCGTTTCCGCGCGAGCGCATTCCTGAGGAGTGCGGCCTTATCGTCGCCGATGGCTTCGGCGGCGCGATCTTGCGCGATTGCGCTGCCCGTCCGCTTGCCGGCGCACGTCGCAAGGCGGTGACGCTGCTGTTCGCAAGGCTCGCGGCGCAGCGGCTCACGCCTTATTAGGCGCCCGGCGCGATCGCCCCGCACACATCGCCGCGCGCGACCTCACGCGCCCGATTGTACTCGTCGGATGTTGGCGCCAGCCGCCGGATCAGTGCGATCCCGCGTGTGCTCGGGCTCTGAACTACGCGTGCGGCGTCCTCAGGACCGTCACGCCGGCGCCGCACCAGCACGATCTCCGTCCCGCTGTGCGCCTCACGATCGTCGATCACGAAATAATTGTCGCTGTTGGCCGCGTAGAGCGACAGCGACCAATACGCGTGCCACGAGCCGACCCGAATGGTGAGCGGGCCGTCCGCCAAATCGTACGCGCACGCCGAGTACGCAAAGTCGGGCGACGGGCGCACAATAGTGCGCGACAGCGGCGTGACCCGATCGGCGATGCGCCACGCGTTGGCGCCGCCGGCGCTGAGCCGATCGAACGCAACATTCATCAACACCCGCGGCGTGGCGAAGATGATCGCAAGATGGGCGATCGCGGCAATCAGCAACGCGCCAATCACGTATTTCGCCGAGCTCATGAGGCCTCTCCCGCGCACGTGAGGCGCGTGAGCGCAGGAAGCGTCTCCGCACTCGCGCGGAAGTCGCGCTGCGGATTGTAAACGCGCAGCGTCAGCGAGAAATTGCGTCTCGCGGCGCGCGAAGAGAGCCAGTACGCCGCATCGCCGCGCACGGGCGCAATACGGGCGCGCCACACGCCGTCCGGCCCCGGCCGCACCTGCGAAGCGTCGATGGAGTGCGCGTGGTCGCTGTTCTGCACGAGAAAGCCGTCGTCGGCGTACATCGTCACCGACCACCAGCGGGCCGCCGGCTCGCGCCCGGCCAGCTCATAGGCGCAGCTATCGCTGAGCGCGCGCCCGTCCTGATCTTCGGCAAGGTTGAAATAGAGCGCCTCCCGCGCGCTGAGCGCGAGCAAGCCCTCCTTGGCGATGATCGCGCGGGTGTAGGGCCCCGCCGCCGTCGAGCCCGTGGCGCGATTGTGCGCCCACGCGCCGTAGCGTTCGCTGAAATTGTGGCCGCCGGCCTCAAGCGTCGCCCAGGCGCTCGCCCCGCCAAGCACGATGCCGACCATGATCGCCGCCGCCCACGTCAAAACCTGCCGCAGCACCGCCGTTCCCCCGACGCGCCTTCAGCGCGCCTCAGAGGGAGTTTTTAGGTCCAGCGAGAGCGCGTGCAAGCCGGTTTCAAATTCTTCACGAAGCGCCTGATATACCAAACGCTGGCGCGCCACGCGCGAAAGCCCCTCGAACGCTGTGGACACCAGCGTCAGGCGGTAATGCGTTTGCCCGCCAGGCCGCGCGCCTGCGTGCCCCGCATGCTGCGAAGATTGATCCTCGATCACGATGTTTTGCGGCGCGAACTCTGCCGTAAGCAGCGTTTGCATGCGCTCGGCGCGCGAAAGATGCATTTTGTCGCCTGTCAATTCCTTGTCCGCTTAACCCTTGGCGCCCATACTCGCTAGCCCATGTCCGCGTCTTTCGAATACCGGCCGAAATTCGTCGACATCCGCGTCAAGAAACCTGACGCGGCGACGATGGCGCGCGAGCCGGAGGACCGGCCCTGCGATCATGTTGGATGCCAACGCGCGGGGATGCATAGGGCGCCGAAAGGGCGCGACCACGCCGGGCAGTACTGGCATTTCTGCTATCAGCACGCGTCCGACTACAACCGGCGTTGGAACTACTTCGCCGGCATGAGCGATGCCGAGCTGGCCGACTATCAAAAGAAAGAAGAAACCGGGCATCGCCCGACCTGGACCTTCCGGGGCGGCCGCGGCGACCGCCTCTCCGCAGCGATGCGCGGCTTCCAAGCTGGCCGCCGCACCGATCCATTCTCTTTCTTCGGTGAGGCCGCGTCCCGTCCCGCTGGGGAAAGCACGCGGCCAACCCGCCGGCTGACGCGCCTTCAAACGCTCGCGTTCGAAGCGCTGGCGCTGGAGGAAGGGGCGAACTCCAGCCAAATCCGCACGCGCTACGCCGAGTTGGTCAAGCGCTGGCACCCGGATTCCAATGGCGGCGACCGCGGCGCGGAGGCGAACCTCCACCGCGTAATCACCGCATACCAGACGCTGAAGGCGGGCGGACTGGTCTAAGCTCCGGCAATTCGCCGCCTTTTGCTGCATGCTGCGGCGCGATAAGGTAAGCCCATCCCCCGACACCATCCTCAAGACACCATCCTCAAGAAGCCGAATGACCAGCGCCGACGACCTCCTCACCATGAAACCTGACAAGCAGGTCTCCGCCCGCACGTTCGGCGTCGACAGCGACATGAAGATTCCGGCCTTCTCCAAGAAGACCGAATACGTGCCGGAGTTCGATGACGCGTACCGCTTCGATCCGCAGACGACGCT
>JAEWNX010000257.1 GCA_023461135.1 Pseudomonadota bacterium | reverse complement strand
GCGCTCGATGTCCGGGATGAACCCCAAGTCGAGCATCCGGTCGGCCTCGTCGACCACCATCACCTGAACGCCCGTCAACAGCAGCTTGCCGCGTTCGAAATGATCCAGGAGCCGGCCAGGCGTTGCGATCAACACATCGACGCCCCGTGCGAGAAGCGCGTCCTGGTCGCCGAAAGAAACGCCGCCGATCAGCAGCGCCTTGGTCAGTTTGTGATACTTGCCGTACTTGTCGAAGCTCTCGGCGACTTGCGCCGCGAGCTCGCGCGTCGGTTCCAAAATCAAGGTGCGCGGCATCCGCGCGCGGGCGCGGCCCGCCGCCAGGATGTCGATCATTGGCAGCGTAAAGCCCGCGGTCTTGCCGGTGCCGGTTTGCGCGATGCCGAGGACGTCGCGCCCTTTCAGCACCTCCGGGATCGCCTGCGCCTGGATCGGCGTCGGCGTGTTGTAGCCGCTCTCATGGACCGCGCGGAGCGTCTCAGCTGAAAGGCCGAGATCGTCGAAGGTGATTTGCTTGGGTGCAGTTTCTGCGCCTGCGGGCGCGTTCGTTTCAGAAGTCATTCATTCTCGCTTGCGCCACCGCTCTCGCGGGAAGCGGAGCGGGGTCGCTTGGGTTGGCGCCTCTGCCGGCATCGCCTCGCGGATCGAGACGGGGGCTTCAGCGAAAGGGCGCACGCCCTTTCGGCGCGCACAACAGACAGCCGCGACATGGGGCGTTTCGACGAAAATGTCAATCTTTCTGGGGTTTTTCGCTTGGCCAGTGCGCATTTTGGGCGTTCAACGAGCCGGGGAGGAGTACCGCCATGATCCGCTGTACGGCTTTCGGCCTAGCGCTCGCGGCGCTTGTCGCCTGTTCGCCGCCCGCGTCGAACACCGCTCCAAAGGCGCCTGGGTCAGGCGAAGCCGCTGCGCAAACCGCCAGCGGCGCGCCTGCCGGCGCGAATGAAGCCATCACGGGGTGGCATCGCGAACAGTTCGGCGCGAACCTGATCGAGCCCGTCGAAATCATCTACGGGGACTTCACTGGCGACGGGGCGCCCGATGCGTTGGCGTGGGCTTACTTCGCCACCGGCGGTTCGAGCGGGGACACCAGTATTTCGCTTTGGCGCAACGACCATGGTCGCATGGTTTTTGTCCGCTCGCCGGATGACGTTTACGGCCAGGAGCCGCGCAACATCCAGATTACCCGCGGCCGCATCACACTCACCACGAGCGTCCCTCGCGCCGGCGATCCGCACTGTTGCCCGACGGGTGAGCAGAACTGGACGATCAACGCGAACTGACCGATGGGCGTGGCCTTTTAGCTATGGTCGCGTGATATAAATCCGACACGGCCCTCGAAGCATGCTAGAAGGGGCTATCAGCAACAAGAACGACTGCTTTGCGCCGTCCGCAAGGGCGGCGGCGGGCGCGTGGAGCAATGCATGCCAATACCAGGTGAAATGCTCAAGCGGGGCTGGGGCGTTCTGCGCTTGAAGCCGTGGCACCTGGCCGGCGTGTTCACGTCGAGCGTGGACGCGGAGAACCTGGCTCAGAGTTTGGGGCCGGACTACACCGTGAAATACGGCGAGCAGGACATTGGCTCGTCGAACTTCAGCTTCGCCGCGACCGATCCGTCAAGATTGTGAACGAGGACACCCGATGGCCTTCATTGTGAACTCATCTCCTGGCGCGGGATTGCGCTTTGAGCCCAGCGCCACGTTTCTCGAAGCTAAGGATGCGGTTGGCTGGGCGGCTGGGCTCGCGCGGCGCGGCATGCGTCTCATCCGCATCAGGGATACCGACACCGGTCTCGTCTTCGACGAGAATGGTCTGCGGGAAGAGATCAAGCGCTGCCAGAGCGCGTGATGAACAGACTCAGATTGCACCAAGAGCTTGCGGCCGCAGACAAAGCGTGGATGGCCGAGGTCGCGGTGATTTTTGGCGAGCGCGAAGCCGGCATGGCGCGCTTTCATGACCGCGCGACCGGTGAACCGGGATCGCGGCTGCGCGACCTCTACAACCGCTACGTAAAAGCGCGTGACGCCTACGGCGCGAATTGAAGAAACGGGGGCCGTCCGCTGGCGACGCGCTCACGCCATAACTAAACGAGTTTCGATGAGCGCGTTATCAGTGGTCAGCCAAGCCTCGGCGAAAATCGCCGTCTGACGGATGGCGGTGAAATTCTGACCGGTCAAACGTCGATTTCTTCCGCGACGAACTTCGCGTTCGCCTGAATGTAGTTGAAGCGCAGCTCGGCCTTCTTGCCCATCAGCGTTTCGATAAGCACTTCAAAGTCCGGAGCGCCAGTGTCATCCAGCACCACGCGCGCGAGCGTGCGCGTTGCAGGGTTCATGGTCGTGTCTTTCAAGTCGGCGGGCATCATTTCGCCGAGACCCTTGAAGCGCGAGATATCGACTTTCTTGCCTTTGAACTCGCCGTTCAGCAGCGCGTCTTTGTGCGCATCGTCGCGCGCGTAAATACTCTCCTTACCGGCAGTGACGCGATAGAGCGGCGGCATGGCGAGATAGAGCCGGCCGGCGCGGATGAGCTGCGGCATCTGCTTGTGGAAGTAGGTGATTAAGAGCGAAGCGATGTGCGCGCCGTCGACGTCGGCGTCCGTCATGATGATCACGCGCTCGTAGCGCAGATCGTCGAGCTTGAACTTGGCGCCCATCTGCACGCCGAGCGCCAGCGCGAGGTCCGAGAGTTCCTGGTTGCCGCTCATCTTCTCGGCGCCCGCCGAGGCGACGTTCAGGATCTTCCCGCGCAGCGGCAGGATCGCCTGCGTCTCGCGATTGCGCGCTTGCTTGGCCGAGCCGCCGGCGCTGTCGCCTTCTACCAGGAAGATTTCCGTATCCTTCGCGTCGGAGCGCGCGCAATCGGCCAGCTTGCCCGGCAGGCGCAGCTTCCGCGTCGCGCTCTGGCGCGAGACTTCCTTTTCCTTGCGCCGGCGAAGCCGATCCTCGGCTTGCGTGATGGTCCAGTCCAGCAGCCGGTTGGCGTCGGCGACGTTCGCCGCGAGCCAGTGGTCGAACGGATCGCGCACTGCCTGTTCGACGATCTTCGCCGCTTCCGTTGAAACGAGGCGGCCTTTCGTTTGGCCCTCGAATTGCGGATCGCGGATGAACACCGAGACGAGCGCGGCGCCCGTGTTCATCACGTCTTCCTGCGTGATGAGCGAGGCTTTCTTATTGTTGCGCAGCTCGGCGTAGGCCTTGAGGCCCTTTGCGATCGCCGCGCGGAAGCCGCTCTCATGGAAGCCACCGTCGGGCGTGTAGATAGTATTGCAGTACGAGCGCAGGAAGCCGTCGGCCTCACCGAACCCATCCGTCACCCATGTCACCGCCCATTCCACGCGCCCGTGCGGGCCGTTCCTTTCGGTGCGGCCGCTGAACGGCTCGGTGACCACCGCTTTCTTCTCGCGCGTGAGTTCGCTCAGGAAATCCGCCAAGCCGTTCGGGAAGTGCAGCACCGCTTCCGTCGGCGTGTCGTCCTTGATGCGTTCGGGCGCACACTTCCAGCGGATCTGCACGCCGCGTTGCAGGTACGCCTTCGAGCGCGCCATCTGGAAAAGACGCGCCGGCTTGAACGCTGCGCCTGCGCCGAAAATCTGCGCATCCGGAAGGAAGCGCACGGTTGTGCCGCGGCGGTTGTGCGCGGGACCTACTTCCACGAGCTTCGAGGTCGGCGCGCCGCGCGAAAAGGTCTGCCGGTAAAGCTTCCGGTCGCGCGCGACCTCCACTTCCACCGTGTCGCTGAGCGCGTTCACGACCGAGACGCCAACGCCGTGCAGGCCGCCCGACGTGTGATAGACCTTGTCCGAAAACTTCCCGCCCGCATGCAGCACGGTCATGATGATTTCGAGCGCCGATTTTTTCGGAAACTTCGGATGCGGATCGATCGGCATGCCGCGCCCGTTATCCGTCACGCGCAGCGTGCCGTCCGCTTCGAATTCGACCTCGATCCGGTCCGCGTAGCCCGCGACGGCTTCGTCCATCGAGTTGTCGAGCACTTCGGCGAAAAGATGATGCAGCGCGCGCTCGTCCGTGCCGCCGATGTACATACCGGGCCTGCGACGAACTGGCTCAAGGCCTTCGAGCACTTCGATGTCTTTGGCCGTGTATCCGCCGGCGGCCGCTGGCGGCGCCTCGCTTTCACCGAACAGATTTCCGTCCCAGAGATTGCCGCCGTCTTTGGCCATCGAAGATTTCTTCTGCGTCTGCGCCATGGAGGTTCCTTAAGACGCTTCGCGCGCCAACGCTAATATTGGGATCGTTCCGTCCACAACATCAGCTTTCGGTATCTGAGGCGTAAACAAGGCAGCTTCGCCGTTAAGTGTTCTCGGGGTCACGCTGCTTCGTTTCCGAAGGGAAATGGCAGCCGTTTTCGAAACCGTACCGCACATGAGCCGTTCGGACGCCATGTAACCGGGCGCAGAAATTACGCTCGAGAACGAGGAGCTACTTATGAAGAAGTTCGCAATCATGGCTGCCGTCGCCGCCGCTGCGCTGATGGCGGCGCCCACCGCGGCCAACGCCGACTGGTATGCAGGCGCAGCTTACACACAGTTCGATTTCGACGGCGGCGAAGCCGACGCGATCACCGGCCGTCTCGGCTACAGGTTCGGCCCCAATTTCGCGGTTGAAGGCGAAGGTTCCTTCGGCCTCGACGAAGACGAGGATCTGGAGCTGAACCACAATCTCGGCGCTTACGCGGTCGGCATCTTGCCGGTCACGCAGAGCCTCGATCTGCACGCGCGCGTTGGCTATCAGCAAAGTGAAGTCGACACCCCGCTCGGCGGCATTGACGACGAAGGTCTGGGTTACGGCGCCGGCGCGACGTGGAATCTGACGCCAAGCTTCGGCATCCGCGGCGACTGGACGCGCATTGAAAGCGAGGACGACGAAGCCGACGCCATCTCGCTCGGCGGCG
>JAEWNX010000256.1 GCA_023461135.1 Pseudomonadota bacterium | reverse complement strand
GCTTCGTCGGCAAACCATTGACCATGTCGCTGCGCACGTCGGTGCGCGCCGAGCGCATGGCGGCGACAAAGCCTGCTTCCACGAGCTTGATGTCGACATCGTAGCCGCGGTCGCGCCAGTATTCCTCGATCCGCTGCTTCAGGCGCCTAGCGCCGTCGGAATTGCAGAAATCGTGATCCATCCTTCCACCAACCTTTTGTACGCAGCCCGGGCTAGGCTCATTCACCCGAACCGATGGCGCGGAACCGCTCCGCGCTTGCGTCCCCCCGATCTCGCCACCTCAGCGATCATGATCGCTCAGCGAGGCGGGGATGTGGCGAGCGGCGCTCTCGCAACGAAGGATGATCGTCCCGTGAGGCGCGCCGGGCTCAGCATGGACAACCCTGCCCGCGCAATCTGGCGCCCACGACTGACCCGGAATTAACCCTCCTGTCGCGCGTATGAACCTTCAGCGCGACGGCCAGAGTGTAACTGACGCTTCGGCGCGAAAACTTCTGCCCCAAGGCGCCTGGCGGGCACGGCATACCCATGCGAAAATGCATCGTGCCAATGCGCAAATGCAGACCGCGCCGCTCGATATGCCTCCCGGTTCCGGCGCTCACTCTCGCGCCGTCGCGCGACCGCCCCCGCCGCTACGCGTCACGGCCATCACGTTGTCGTCCGAGTTGCGGTCGATGCGCTTGTTGTAGGGGTCGATCCCAGCGAAGCGCGGCTCCCGATCCACGGTGAAAACGACCGTCTGGCGGCCGGTGCGGATCGGACGGCGCTCGAACACGATGACGTCCTCCGCCGAAAACGCGCCTTCGCCGGGCTCGGCGGTGAAGACACCGACCTCGAACTCTTCCCCGAGCGGCGCCTCGGTCTCCTGGCCTTCGCCGTCCGCGTAGAGCTTGCGGGCCTCCACAACCATCGTGACGTCCCAACGGCCATCCGCGCGCTGGGCGGCGGAAGCAGAGACGACACGGGCGTCATAGAGCGTGATGCGCTCGAACAGATCGGTGATGAGCGCTTGCTGCGCGGGATTGTCGCCAACCTCCTCGCGTAGAATGCGGACGAAATCGAGCGAGCGCGGATAGGGCGCACCACGGAAGCCGTACTCCTGGAGCAGCCGCTGCATGGCGCGGTTCACCCGCTCTTCCCCGATCTCGTTGCGCAGGAAGTACATGACCACGCCGCCCTTGCGGTAATGGATGTAGCCCTGGTTCTCCACGCGCATGAGCGGCAGCTCTTCGATCACTTCCCCGCCGCGCGAGCGCAGGTAATTGTCGAGTTCGTAGCGAAGGAAGCGGCGCACCTGATCGGGACCGTAGATTTCCTCCATCACCAGAAGAGCGGAGTATGACGCGAACGTCTCCGACAGCATGGTCGATCCCTGCATGTCGGCGCCGATCAATTGGTGCGCCCACCATTGGTGCGCAACTTCATGCGCCGTGACGTACGTGACATAGTCGATCTTGTCGGTCTCTTGCGCCGCGCGGGCGTCATCGAAACGGGCGATAAAGCCCAGACCTTCCGAATACGGGACCGTATTGGCGAACGACTGCGCGAACGTCGCGTAGGCGGGAAACTCCAGGATGCGCATCTGCCGGAACTGGAATGGCGAGAACTCGCGCGTGAACACGTCGAACGACACTTTCATCGCGCGGAACATCCGTTCCACGTTATAGGCGTGACGCCGGTCGTGATAGATTGTCAGATCGACATCGTTCCAACGGTCGCGCGCGACCTCGTAGTCGGCCGACTGGATCGAGAAGAAGTGCATGATCGGCGCGTCCGTGCGGAAGCGTGTCGTGCGACGCCCATCGGCGGTTTCGTCGGAGACGACATAGCCGGGGGCGATTGGAATCTGGCCGGCGTCGGTCGACACCGTGATATCGGCGTTCACCCAATCGGAGTCGTGGCGCAAATAATGGTGCGCTCGCGCGCTCTCGTCTTCCAGGCCGGCCATTCTGAGCTCGCGCGGCAAACCGTTGCGCGCGCGCACGTTGCGGTCCTGCAAGAGGATGCTGCGGTCAAACCCGAGCACGGGCGCCAGCGCCCGGTCGTTGACGAACGTGCCGTTGCGGTTGATCGGCGTCAGCACATTGTTGGTGCGGAAGCCGCGACGCTCGTTGCGCGTGGTGAAGCGGATCTCGCGGCGCTCGCCTGGCTGCATCGGCGTCGCGAAGCGCCAGATCTGATACGGGAAGGCCGGGCTGCGCGCGGCGAAATCCTCGGTGAGCTGCGCGCCGTCGATCTCAACGCGGTCCAACTCCAGATCCTCGGGCCACAGCAGGTGCAATTCATTGAGGGCCGCCGCGGTCCGGTTCTCGATCGCGTACGTGCCGGCGGCCACCGCGAGCTGGCGGCGCGGGTAAAGGTCCACCCGCAGCGTCACGTCTGTGATCGTCGGTTGCGGCGCGTTCTCGTACTGGAGCAGAGCGCGCTCCATATTCGCAAGCCAGCGCTCCGTGCCGACATTCGACCGATAGTCGTTGAGCACGTTGGTGTTGTAGTAGATCCAGCCCCCTAGCCCGGCGAACACGACAAGCAGCGTTGCGGCAAGGACGCCCGCCACACCAGAAAGCCGCCGCGGCAAAGCGCGCAGACGCGGCAACAGTCGCGTATCGGCGCCGCGGCGCCACAGCGAGTACGCCAGCACGATCAGGAACAGCGCGAAGACGGTCCAATACGCCTGGAACCACGCAACGCCGATCCAGTAAAGGCCGTTGTCGTTCATCTCCGACAGCGGCATGTCCGGCGACGTCGCGTAGAGATAGATGTTGTGATCGAAACCGAGTTGGCTGAGCACCAGCGTCGCGATCAGGTACAGCAGCATCAGGCCCCAGCCGACGAACTTGTGCGGGGACACGGCCTGGAAGAACACGGCAAGCGCCGCGATGCAGAAGCAGAACACCAGCGACGGCAACGCGTACCAGAAAACATAGTCGCCGACCTCGATCGCCGTGAAACCCTTCAGCACCTGAATCAGCATGCCTGTCAAAACCGCGACGACGATGGTCGCAGCGAGCACCAAGGTGATGGCGAGGACCTTGGGCGCGACGAAGGTCCAGTCGCGCGCAGGCGTTGAGTCGATGATCTCGTGCAGACGCTTCTCGCGATCGCGCCAGACCAGTTCGCCTGCGTAATAGGTGGCGATGATGACTGGGATAATGGTGAACGCGCCGGCCAGAACTTGGGCCATCACCATCGTGACCGGATAAATCGTGAGATTGCCGGTGACTTCGTCAGCGAACCAAAGCGCGCCGCCGGCATTAAAGAGGCCGATCGCCATCAGCACGAAAAAAGCCGGGCTCGAGAGCACATAACCCGCTTCGAACCGCGCACGCGCCCACACCTGGGTCAAACCTGCGCCGCCGCCGAAATTTTGCCGCGCCGCGTTTTGCACGTGCACCGGCGCCGCACGCGACTCCTCCTCCTTCATAGCGCGCTTCTTTTTCACGCCTTTCGTCGAGAAGCTGAACATGAGGTAGGCGCCGGCAAGCCCGAGCACGGAGACGCCCAGCCAGATCGCGCGGTTGGCGAGATAGGTCTCGCTCAGCGGAATGAGCAATGTATTGCGGTCCGCGGCTGTCCAGTATCGCGTCTCTTGGAACAGCGCGCCCAAGCCATAGGGTTCAAGCAGCGCGGTGATGTCCTCGTACTGCGGCCGGTCGAACACGGCGCTCAGGACCACGTAAAGTACCAGAAAGCCGACAAGGCCGACATAACTCGCCATCATCGAGCGGGTCGCCGTGGCCAGCGCGAAGAACAGCGACGCGCAAAGAAAGAGCGTCGGCACGCCTGCGATCAAGAAGGCATAGGCGTAGTGCCACGGGACGAACGGTCCCAGCCGCTCGGCGTCGAGCCAGGGCATGAACGAGCCGATGATCATCGCGAACGGCACGGACATCAGCACGATCACGCAGGCCAGGAACGCGCCGGCGAAGCGGCCGAAGAGATAAGCGAACTTCTTCACGCGCGTCGCATGAATGATCGGGCCGAAACCTGTCTCGGCGTCACGAATAACAACGCCGGCGACGAAGGCCACCACGGCGAACTGCGCAAACACGGCCATGATGCCGGTGGTCTGCGTGATGGCGAACGGGCCGTTGATGTGGGCGTTGCCGACCGAGCCGATCTGCACTTGCGGTACAGTGACCGCAAGGAACGTCAGCAAGAAAAACAGAAGGAATGTGATCCAGAGGACCGGGCTTTTGAGCTGATAGCGCAGCTCGAACGAGGCGACGTCGAGAAACATTGGGCCGCTCCCGCGATCAGGCTGCGCGCGCGGCGGCGAGCGTGGAGAAGTAAACGTCTTCGAGACCGCCTTCGACCGGCGCGAAGTCCGGCCCAGGCTGCGCGTTCGACAACACGTGGATCACCGTGCGCCCGCCAACGAGACGCTCGGAAATGACGCTGTACTGCCCCCGGGCAGCTTCCAACGCTTCACGCGCGATGACGGCGCGCCAAACCTTACCCTGCATCTCGCGCCGCAGCTCTTCAGGCGCGCCTTGCCGCACGAGCTTGCCTCCCGCGAGGATCGCCATGTGCCGGCAGAGCTGCGCGACGTCTTCAACGATGTGCGTGGACAGGATCACCACGACTTCATCGCCGATCGCCGCGAGCAGATTGAGGAAGCGGTTGCGTTCTTCCGGATCGAGACCCGCCGTGGGTTCGTCAACGATGACGAGCTTCGGTTGGCCCAACAGCGCCTGCGCAATGCCGAAGCGTTGGCGCATGCCGCCCGAGTAACCGGAAAGCGCTTTCTTGCGCACGTTCCACAGATTTACCTGGTTGAGCAGCGCGTGCACCGTGTCGCGCCGTTCTTTGCCATTGGTGATGCCCTTCAGCACGGCGAGGTGATCGAGCATGGCTTCGGCGTTGACGCGCGGATAGACGCCGAAATCCTGCGGCAGATAGCCGAGCGTCTGACGCAACCGATCCGGCTCGCGGATGACATCGATGTCGCCAAAGCGGACGGCGCCGGAGCTTGGCGTCTGCAGGGTCGCAACCACGCGCATGAGCGTCGACTTGCCCGCGCCGTTCGGCCCGAGCAGGCCAAACATCCCCGGCCCAATGGACAACGTCGCGTTGTCCAGGGCCACCACGCCGTTGGGATAGCGATGGGTGAGGTTCTCGATCTGCAGCATGGCGGCCCCGCTCATTGGCGCGGCGGAAGCCGCGCCGGGATGGCATTCATATCGACATTCAATATGCCAAAGGGCGCGTCAAGCAAATTTTATCGAAAAGCGATATAAGCCTGGATCGCGTCGACAAACCGTGCGCCGGCGGTCAGGGGCGTGGCCGCGCCTCGAACGCGTTCAGGAAGGCCACCAAGTTCAGCGGCAGCGAGGGATAGAGATAGCCGCCTTCTTGGATGAGCGCCGATGGCAAACCTAACTCAGCGATGCGTCGCGCAATTTCCGCGAAGCCCTGCGTCGTGACATTGAACACGCCGAGAGGATCCTCGGCCGCGGCGTCCAGACCGAGCGCGACAACGATCGTTGCTGGCTCAAAGGCGATGATCTGCTGCAGCGCCACTGACAAGGCGGCGAGCACCTCTTCGTCGCCTGCGCCATGCGCCAGGGGCAGGTTCAAGTTATGGCCCGCGCCAGCGCCTTCGCCACGTTCATCAGCGTAGCCGGCGAACAGCGGAAAGTAGTTCGACGTCTCAGCATGGATCGAAACCGTGAGCACGTCGTCGCGCGCATAGAAGACGCCTTGCGTGCCGTTGCCGTGGTGCACGTCGACATCCAGCACGGCGACACGGGCGCCGGTCGTCGCGCGCAGGCGCTGCGCTGCGATCGCGGTGTTGTTGAGATAGCAAAAGCCGCCCGCGCAATTGGCGTAGGCATGATGACCCGGCGGCCTGCACAGCGCATACGCCGCGCCACTGGCTAGGGCCGCGTCAGCCGCCGCGACGGCGGCCTGAGCTGCCCCATAGATTGCGCGCCACGTGTCGGCTCGTATTGGCGTGGACGTATCGGACGTGAAGAAGCCAAGCTGATTGATCAGGCCTTCGCTTTTCCTGCTCATTTCCGCGCGCGCGAACTGCGTGGCGAGCAAATCCCAGCGGCGGGATCAAGCTCGGCCCGGCGCTCCCACGCTGTCTGTAGAAACCGCAAATAACCGGCGCCGTGGACCGAGGCGATCGGCTCGAGGCCATGATCGGGCGCCTCGCGTAAGGTCTGGTGCGCAGCCAGCGCGTCGCGCAGCACGAAATAGCGCTCAGGCGTCTCCAACGCCGGGATAAGCTTCCCGCGCCGAAAGAATGTCGGCGGCGCGTGCAGCGCGGAGTCGGATGAATGAAACGCCAGCATCTTTGGAGCTAAGAAGCGGTGGTGGGCGCGACAGGGATTGAACCTGTGACCCCTCGCGTGTGAAGCGAGTGCTCTCCCGCTGAGCTACGCGCCCGAAACCCCGGTCTCGGAGGGCGCGGACCATGATGGCCGCTCCCGGCTGCGTCAAGCCGCGCCTACGCTTGCACTTGACCTTCGTCCCGGTTGCTGGGCAATTGAGAACGGTTCGCAACTTCCTGGCCGGGAGGCTCCCCTGCTTAATCGACGTTCATTCGCTCTGCTTGGCGCCTCCGCCGCCGCGCTCGCCGCCTGCGGCCCAACAGGCGGCGGCGACAACTACGTCAACGTCTATACGGCCCGGCACTATGATGCGGACCGGCAGCTCTACGCTGCGTTCGAAGCGGCGACCGGGGTGCGCGTGCGCGCCCTCACGGGCAGCGCCGAGCAATTGCTCGAGCGCATCCGGGCCGAAGGCGATGCGACGGAAGCCGACCTCTTCATCAGCGCAGACGCGGGCAATCTGTGGCGCGTGAAAGACGCAGGCCTTTTGCAGAACGTGACGACGCAGGCGCTCGAACAGGGCGTGCCGGCGCATCTGCGCGATCCCGAGGGCGCGTTCTGGGGATTCACGAAACGCGCGCGCGTGATCGTATATCGCAAGGACGCCGTGCAGCCCGAGCAAGTCGCGAGCTATGACGACCTCGCCGATGTACGCTTCCGCAATCAGATCGTGATGCGTTCCTCCACCAACACGTACCAACTCTCGACGCTCGCATCGCGCATCGAACGCCTCGGGGCGGACAACGCGCGGCAGTGGGCGGCGGGCGTGCGCGCGAACTTCGTACGCGATCCGCAAGGCAGCGACACGGACCAGATCAAAGCCGTGGCCGCGGGCGAGGCCCAAGCGACGCTCGTGAACCATTATTACTTGGTGCGGCTGATGAAGTCCGAAGACGCAGCCGAGCGGGAAGCCGCCAACCGGGTTGGGCTTGTGTTCCCAGATCAGGCGGGCGCCGGCACGCACATCAACATTTCCGGCGGCGGCGTGACGCGGCACAGCAAGCGCCGCGACAGTGCGGTGCAATTCCTGGAATTCCTCGTGAGCGATCAGGCGCAGAACCTGATCGCGCCGCTCAACACGGAATTCCCGATCCGGCCGTCGATCTCGCCGGCGCCGGAGCTTGCCGCGCTCGGCGCCTTCAAGGAAGAGAACATCCCGCTCGACGCGCTGGGCCGGCATCAAGCGGAGGCTGCGCGCATTTTCGAAGAGGTTGGGTGGCGCTAGACACTCTTGCTTCGCCGCGACGCATCGCGGTCGACGGCGTCGCCATCGCCGCGGCATTGGCGACGCTTGTCTTCGCGGCGCCGGCGATCGCTGTGATTGCGCTGGCGCTGGCGCCGGATCGTGCTGGCGCGGCATTCGGCTCGGATCTGTTGCGCGACGGCGCGATGGGCACATTTACGCTGGTCGCGCTGGGCGGGGCTGGCGCCGTGCTGTTCGGCGCGGCCGCGGCCTGGCTGGTGAGCCTTGCGCAATTTCCTGGCCGCAGCCTTTTCGAGTGGCTGCTTGTCCTGCCGCTGGCGGCGCCGAGCTATGTGCTGGCCTACGCTTACACCGGCATGACATGGGCGAACGGCAGTGCGGTCGAAGTTCGGGGCCTGTCGGGCGCGGTGTTCATCTACGCGATCGGGCTCTACCCGTACGTCTATCTCGCCGCGCGCGCGGCGTTCGTGAGTCAATCCGCATGTGCGCTTGAAGCGGCGCGCACGCTGGGGGCGAAACCATCGAATGTTCTCTGGCGCGTGGCGCTGCCGCTGGCGCGGCCTGGGATCGCCGCGGGCGGCGCGCTGGCGTGCATGGAAATCGCGGCGGACTACGGAGCGGCTCAGCATTTTGGACTGACAACCCTCAGCACCGCGATCTTCCGCGCCTGGTATGCGCATGGCGCGCTACATGCAGCGTTGCAGATTTCAGCCGCTCTGCTGCTCGCCGCCCTGGTGTTTCTTGTCGTCGAGCGGTGGGCGCGCGGGCGCGCATCCTACGCGGGCGCCTCCACGCGCTGGCGGGCATTGCCGCGATATGAGTTGGGTCCGTTGTGGGCGGGCGTGGCGCTTGCGTTTTGCACGTGCTTGGTGCTGTTCGGCGCAGCCTTACCTCTGTTCTGGCTGGCCCGGCTGGCGTTGCTGCATCCGCATGTCGAAGCCATCACGGGGCCGTTTGTGAACTCGATCGTCTTGGCTGGCGGAGGCGCAGTCGTCACGCTCGCGCTTGCCTGCGCGGTCGCGGTGGCGGCCCGCCGCGCGCCCGG
>JAEWNX010000255.1 GCA_023461135.1 Pseudomonadota bacterium | reverse complement strand
GTGCTCGGCATCGTCGGCGGCGCCAAAGTCTCCACCAAGCTCGATCTCCTCCAGAACCTCATCGCCAAGCTCGACAAGCTCGCCATCGGCGGCGGCATGGCCAACACGTTCCTCTTCGCGCAAGGCGTCGAAATCGGCGGCTCGCTCGCCGAGCGCGACATGGCCGATGCCGCACGCGAAATCCTCGCCGCCGCCAAAGGCAAATGCGAAATCCTGCTCCCCATCGATGTCGTCGTCGCCAAGGAGGTGAAGCCGCACGCCGAAGCGCGCATGTGCGCCCTCAAGGACATTGAAGCGGACGACAAGATTCTCGATGTCGGCGAAAAGACCGTGAAGCACCTGCGCGATGCGATGAAGCATTCGCACACGCTGATCTGGAACGGCCCGCTCGGCCTGTTCGAGATGCCGCCCTTCGATCAGGGCACGGTGCTGATCGCCCAAGCCGCCGCCGAACTCGCCAAATCCGGCAAGCTCATCGCCGTCGCCGGCGGCGGCGACACCGTCGCCGCCCTCAACCACGCGGGCGTCGCCCAGGACTTCACCTTCATCTCAACCGCCGGCGGCGCCTTCCTGGAATGGATGGAAGGCAAATCCCTGCCCGGCGTGGAAGCGCTGAAGAAATAGAGTTTCCTCCCCCGCTCAGGCGCTTTGCTGAGACACTTTTCCCCATGCCCCTGCCCGGCGTGGCCTTTTTCGCGCGCTCACGCTAAACCCCCCGCCATCCCTTCAGAACGCCGGATTTTCCTGCGAGGACACGAGGCAGAGACGTGAATTTAGAGGCATTGGCGAAGGTCGCCGACGACCTGGTGCAGCCGGGTAAGGGCATCCTGGCCGCCGACGAAAGCACGGGCACGATCAAGCAGCGCTTCGACGCGATCGGCGTCGAGTGCACGGAGGACAACCGCCGCGACTATCGCGAGCTGATGTTCCGCGCCAAGGACGCCATGGCCTACGTCTCCGGCGTCATCCTCTACGACGAGACCATCTGGCAGAACGCCAAGGACGGCACGCCGCTGGTGAAGCTGATCGCCGACGCCAGCGCCCTCCCCGGCATCAAGGTCGATGAAGGCACGCGTCAGTTGCAGGGCGCCAAGCCGGGCGAACTGATCACCAAGGGCCTCGACGGTCTCGACAAGCGCCTGCCGAAATACCACGAGCGCGGCGCCCGCTTCGCCAAATGGCGCGCCGTGATCGATCCGACCAACGTCTCCTACGCCGGCGTGCTCGCCAACGCGCACGCGCTCGCGCGCTACGCCAATCTCTGTCAGGAGTTCGACATCGTCCCGATCGTCGAGCCGGAAGTGCTGATGGATGGTGATAACGACATCGACGTGACGTACGCGGTCACCGAGTGGGTGCTGAAGGAGACCTTCCAGCAGCTTTATTATCTGAACGTGAAGCTCGAAGGCACGATTTTGAAGCCGAACATGATCGTTCCCGGAAAAAAAGCCGCCAAGCAGGCCAGCGTCGATCAAGTCGCCGAACAAACCATCAAGTGCCTGAAGGCCAGTGTGCCCGTCGCAGTGCCGGGCATCGCCTTCCTCTCCGGCGGCCAGAGCGATGAGCAGGCCACCGCCCACCTCTCGCGCATGAACGAGATCGGCGGCTTCCCGTGGCAGATGACCTTCTCCTACGGCCGCGCGCTGCAAGCCGCGCCGCAGAAAGCCTGGAGCGGCAAGTCTGAGAACGTGCCTGCCGCCCAGCGCGCCTTCCTGCACCGCGCGCGCATGAACGGCCTCGCCAGCCAGGGCAAGTGGAACGAAGTGCTGGAGCGCCAGCAAGCGGCCTGATCCACGCAAACCGGACCTGATGACGCCGCCAGCCGCCGCGCTGGCGGCGTTTTCATGCGCGCTGATTAGTGTGGGTGTCTCGCGCGCCTTCAAACGCTGGACCGGAACCACTCCGGGAAAGGTTCAGCGCGATTAAGGTTAGCGCGCGCATACCAATCTGTTTGGCAGGGTGCTTAATCCCTTTTGCCCATGCTTTCGCACGAAAACTGCGGGAGCGCTGGCGTGGGCTTGGTTTCTCTGCTGTTCAGTTTCAACGGGCGTATCAAGCGCTCGCAATATTGGCTCGGCACGATTGCCGTGAACGTCGTCAATTGGCTCATGCTGTTCATGAGCATGTCGGCGGGCATGGCCGCGACGCAGGTCAAGGATCCGGCGGCGCAGCTTTCGGCATTCGCCTCGCATAGCGCGCTCATGCTCCCCGTATCGTTGGCGGTCACCTGGGCCGCGCTGGCGATCCAGGTGAAGCGCTTCCACGATCGGGGTCAGAGCGGCTGGTGGACGCTGCTGCCGCTCGCGCCCGTCGCCTTCATGGCCATGAACGTGTTCACGGCCATCGGCGAGAACTGGCCGATCGAGCGTCTGTTCTCGTCACTCGGCATGCCGCTCCTCGCCTTCGTGGTCATCTGCATCGGCTTCTTCATCAATCTGGGCTGCCTGCCGGGCACGGACGGCCCCAACAAGTACGGCGATCCGTCCGGCTCGCCGCCGTCCACGCGCACCGACCCCTCTCCCCACTGGCGCCCGCAAGCGCAAACCGCCGTCTCGCTCGGCAGCGCCGAAGCGGCGATGGAACGCGCCATTGCGGAGAAATCGCGGGTTGCGCCTGCGCCGCCGCGGCCCGCGCAAGCCGCCATGGCCGCCGCGCCCGCCGGCGCCGCAGCCGCACCAGCTT
>JAEWNX010000254.1 GCA_023461135.1 Pseudomonadota bacterium | reverse complement strand
CGGCGGAGCAGGCGCACGGCGACGCGCGGCGTGCCGCGGGCGCGGCGCGCGATTTCGACGGCGCCTTCCGGCGTGATCGGCGCGCCGAGTTTTTCGGCGGCGCGCTGGACGATGCCGATGAGATCTTCGGCGCTGTAGAAATCGAGGCGCACCGGAATGCCGAAGCGATCGCGCAGCGGCGTGCCGAGCAGCCCTGCCCGCGTTGTGGCGCCGACGAGTGTGAAGGGCGAGAGATCGATGCGCACGCTGCGCGCGCTCGGGCCTTCGCCGATGATGATGTCGAGGTGATAATCCTCCATCGCGGGATAGAGGATTTCTTCGACGGCCGGCGCGAGGCGGTGAATCTCGTCGATGAAGAGCACGTCGCGCGGTTCGAGGTTGGTCAGCAAAGCGGCGAGATCGCCGGCGCGGGCGATGACGGGGCCGCTGGTGCTGCGAAAGCCGACGCCGAGTTCGCGGGCGATGATTTGCGCGAGCGTCGTCTTGCCGAGGCCCGGGGGGCCGAACAGCAGGACGTGGTCCATCGCGTCGCCGCGATTGCGCGCCGCTTCGACGAAGACTTTGAGATTGGCCTTGGCGGCGGGCTGGCCGACGAATTCGTCAAACCCCTGCGGACGCAGTGCGCGGTCCGCCCCTTCCCCGGGCATGCGGTTTGGCGTTGTCAGGCGTTCTGCGGGCTCGGCCATGAGGCTTCCTAGCTCGATTCGGGTTTCCGGATTGTTCCGCGAGACGGCTGTGGATAACTGCGAGGGTGAAACGTCGGGTCTGGCGGGCCGGCTTCGTCCTTCGGTCAGCGCCGCTTATGGCCAAGCAGAAAGGACAAGCCCATGCGCTACATGTTTCTGACCTCGGGCGCCGAAACCGGCCTCATCCCGCCACAACGCATGATCGATGCAATCGAAAAGCTGAGCGAGCAGGAAATGGCCGCGGGACGCATGATCGCGCGCGGCGGGCTGATGCCGACAGCGATGGGCGGGGCGCGCATTGAATCGCGCCGCGGCAAGATCAAGGTGACTGACGGGCCGTTCGCCGAGAGCAAGGAAGTGCTCGGCGGCTTCGCCATCTTCGAGTTCGCAACACGCGAGGAAGCGCTCGCCGCGGCCGAGAGCTTCATGGACTTGCATCGTCAGCATTGGCCCGAGTGGGAAGGCGTTTGCGAGATGCGGCCGATGTTCGGCTTCGGCGCCGCGCACGGCTGCGCCGTCATCGAAGGCGAAGCGAAGCTGCGCGCCGAGGCGCACCCTTAAGCAGCGGGCCGAATTGCGGCTTTACGGACGGGCTTCCGCCACCCGCTGCAGGTCATCTTCGAGGGTGAAGCGCACGGCGCGGCTGTCGCCTTGGATGCGCAGCGCCCGGCCGTCGATCACGAGCGTGGCGGCGCCGTCGTCATTGCGCGGGGCGCGCAGGCGATCCCAGGTGGCGACGCGGCCGCCCTCTTCGAGGTCGAGTTGTACGACGACGTGGCTCGAGCGCACTTGGCGCACGCGATAGACCAATTCCGCCGCCGGCAGCTCGCGCGCCGCGCTCGCATCGTCGGCGATCTGGGGCATCGTGACCGGCGAGAAGGACGAATATTCGTTCGAGTGCAGCGTTTCGCCTTCGACGCGCGCGACCTCCGCGCGGCCGCGGCGCAGGACGATGCAATGGCCGACCGCGCGGCCAGCTTCCGTCGTCGTCGGGCCGCACCACATCGGCCAGCTCATGTCGTGGATGACCCAGTCGGAACCCGGCTCGCTGCCGTACATCGTGTAGCGATAACGAGTGCGATAAAGCGGCGTGCCGGCGCGCATGACGAGCTCGCCTTCGCCGCCCCAGCCGGCGCGATAGAGATCGTTCTGCAGACGCCCCACGCGATCGTACGGGAAGCTGAGGCGCAGCACCTCGTCGCCTTCGCGCAGCGGCCGTTCGGAGAGCATATCGGCGGACACATGCGACATCACGCTCGGCGCGACGCCCGCCACAGTGCGCTCCTGCGCCGCCGCGGTCGATGCAACGCCCGCCAGCAACAGCGCCAAAAACCCGATCCTCAGCATGTGCCCACCTGAACTGCGCGCGACTCACACCACCAGCCGCGCTCGGGCATGGTTCAAGTTCCGTGCCGTTGCGTCAGGGTCACAGTCTCGAATTGCGGCGTGTCAAAACGGGACGCTTGTCGGGTCTGCGCGGCGCACTAGTGTCAAACGGCATGAGCCGCGCGTTCGTGAAGGAAGACGACGACGCGCCGGAGGAGCTGCCGGAACGGCTGGTCTCGTCGGCGCCCAATCTCGTCACAGCTGAAGGCCTCGCAGCGATCGAGGCGGAGATCGCGCGCCTCGAAGCCGAGCTGAGCGACGCCGGCGACGACCGCTCGGAACGGGCGCGCATCGGACGCGACTTGCGCTACTGGATGGCGCGGCGCGGCAGCGCCCAAGTGATGCCGGCGCCGCCTGATGCAGCCGCTGTGCATTTCGGATCGACGGTGACGATCGACCGCGAGGATGGGCGCCGGCAAACCTTCCGCATTGTCGGCGAAGATGAAGCCGATCCTGAGCGCGGCACGCTTTCCCACGTGTCGCCGCTGGCGCGTGCGCTGATGGGCAAGACGCCGGGCGATGTCGTGAACGTCCCCGGCGGCGAAGCCGAGATCGCCGAGATCAGCTAGCGGCTGACTTCTTTAAGCGCGGCGCGGATCAGTTCGGGCGCGGGCGCGTCGGAATCGAATTGCTTGGCGGCGGAGGCGACGGCGCGGGCGGCGCTGGATTGGTCGATGCCGAGATTGACCAGCGCCGAGACAGCTTCGGCCCGCGCCCCGTTTGCGTTGGCCGCACCGTTCGCCGCGCGCTGAGCGATTCCGCTTGCGGCGCCGCTGATGAAACCCTTGGGCCCTTGCTTGGCAGCGAGTTCTTGCGCCAAGCGCGCGGCGAGCTTGGGACCGACGCCGTTGGCGCGCGCGAACGCGGCCTTGTCCTGCAGCGCGATCGCATCGATCAGCACAGCGGGCGGCATCGCATCGAGGATGCCGAGCGCAACCTTGGCGCCGACGCCGGGGATGGTTTGCAGGTGCGCGAACCAGGCCCGCTCTTCCTCGGACTCAAAACCGAAAAGCTTGATTGCGTCTTCGCGCACGTGCGTCTCGATATAGAGGCGCACATTCGCGCCGACGCCGAGGCGCCCCAGCGTGCGCCCGCTGCCCTGCACGACATAACCGACGCCGCCGACTTCGATCAGCGCGCTCTCCTCGCCGATTGCGGCGACCACACCCTGCAACGACCCGATCATTTGAGCGACTCCAGACCGTCCTGGTTGCGCGGATTCGCGATGCTGCGGAATGGCCCAGTTGCGAACAACTCTCACGCATACAGACCCAAAAGGCCGTGTTACAGATTCGCCTGAGGGACGTGAGTTTCGCGGCGTGTTCGCACATGCGAACGGTCGCCCACGAGGGGATGGCGTATGTCCGACGAGAAGAAGCGGCTTAATCGGCGCTCGTTCATGAGCCGCGTCGCAGGCGCGGCGATCATCGCGGGCGGCGCAACCGCTGCGGTTACAGGCAAAGCCGAAGCGCAGAACTATACGGGCCGCACGGATTCTGACACGGGCGGCAGCGCCGACCGCGCCGGATATGGGCGCACCGGCATCACAGATCGCGACAGCGGCAACGGCGCGGACCGCGGCGGCTACGGTCGCGGCGGCCAGTCCGGCGTCACCGACAATGACAGCGGCTCTTATGCCGACCCGGCCGGGCGCGGCCGTGGCAGCAGCGGCGTCACCGACAGCGATAGCGGCGCCTACGCGGACCCCGCCGGGCGCGGGCGCGGCGGGCGC
>JAEWNX010000253.1 GCA_023461135.1 Pseudomonadota bacterium | reverse complement strand
GATCCACATTTCCCTTAATGCGCGACGCTTGCGGTGCGCCTGAACACGGTGCGGATGGTGAAGTTGCTGACGAGGCGGCGCACGCCTGGAAGTTTGGAGAGTGTCTCGCGGTGCACGCGTTCGTAGCTGTCGCCGTCGGCGAGGACGATGCGCAGGAGGTAGTCGCTTTCGCCTGTCATCAGGTGGCAGTCCTGCGCTTCGCGGCAGCGTGCGACGGCGCGTTCGAACGCGGCCATGGTGTCGCTGCGCTGGTTCTCGAGCGTGACGGCGACGAATACGGTGGCGCTACGGCCGAGCGCTTTCTCCGAGAGGATGGCGGCGTAGCCTTCAATCACGCCGGCGGCCTCCATGGCTTTGACGCGGCGGTGGCAGGCGGAGGGGGAAAGGCCGACGCGCTCGGAAAGGGCGGCGGCGGTGAGGACGCCGTCGCGCTCCAGCTCGATCAGGATTTTGTGGTCGAATTCGTCGAGCTGAACGGTGGAATTTTCCGGCATGGACGGGCGTGTGGTGAAAACTGAGCGTCTGGGGCCGCTTCAGTAGCAAAATATCGAAGAAAGTGCACGTTGTTTGCGCTACGCCGCGCCATCCAGGAGAAATTCCCATGCGCGTCGGCTGCCCGAAGGAAATCAAGGTCCATGAATATCGCGTCGGCCTGACGCCGGAGAGCGCGGCCGAATTGGTGCGCGCGGGGCATGAGGTCTTGCTCGAGACGAAGGCGGGCGAGGGCATCGGCGCGCCGGACGCCGTCTATGAAAAGGCGGGCGCGAAAATCCTGCCCAATGCGGACGCCGTGTTCAGCGAAGCCGAGATGATCGTGAAGGTGAAGGAGCCGCAGGCGGTCGAGATCGCGCGGCTCAAGCCGCATCACGTGCTGTTCACGTATCTCCACCTCGCGCCGGACCCGGACCAGACCGAAGGACTGATGAAATCAGGCGCAACCTGCATCGCGTACGAGACGGTGACCGATCGCGACGGACGCCTGCCGCTTTTGAAGCCGATGAGCGAAGTGGCGGGGCGCATGTCGGTTCAGGTCGGCGCGCATTATCTGGAGAAAGTGCACGGCGGGCGCGGCGTGCTGATGGGCGGCGTGCCAGGCGTGCGGCCGGCTGACGTCGTCATCCTGGGCGCGGGCGTTGCGGGCTACAACGCTGCGCAGATCGCCGTCGGCATGCGCGCGCGTGTGACGGTGTTCGACAAGAACCCGGCGCGGCTCGAAGAGCTGGACCGCGAATTCAACGGCCGGCTGGAGACTGTGTACTCGACCAGCGCCGCAATCGCGGATGCGGTCAAGGAAGCCGATGTTGTCGTTGGCGCGGTCCTGGTGGCGGGCGCGGCGGCGCCGAAACTGATCACACGGCCGATGCTGAAGACGATGCGGCAGGGCGCGGTGCTGGTGGATATCTCGATCGACCAGGGCGGATGCTTCGAGACCTCGAAGGCCACGACGCATTCCGACCCGGTGTTCAATGTCGACGGCATCATCCATTACTGCGTCGCCAACATGCCGGGCGCGGTGTCGCGCACGTCGGCCTTCGCGCTCAACAACGCGACGCTGCCATTCACACTGGCGCTTGCAAACAAGGGCTACAAGCAGGCGCTGAAGGACGATCCGCACCTGGCGAACGGCCTTAACGTGTATGAGGGCGCGATCACGCACGAAGCTGTAGCGAGGGACTTGGGCAAGCCGTTCAAGCGCCCGGGCTGGCTGGGCTGAGGCCATGCAGAGGCTCGCGATAGCCGGTATGGCGGTCGGGCTGGCGGCATGCGCGCCGACGCTGCGGGACCTTCCGGCTTCGCCCGACTTCGTGGTCGAACGCGCGGCGGAACGCAGTGTCGAGCGGCTCCCCGAGGAGCCTCTCTTTTGGCGCGTCGAGACGTTTGCGGACTTGTCGGCGGCGCAAGCGGCGGCGGGGCCGATGTCGTTGGCGGCCGACGTGTCGGGCCGGTCCTGGCTCTTCACGCTGGGCGCGCAAGGCGAGCGGACGGGCGGCGCGGCGTTCGTCAGCGAAATCGGTCCCGTGCCGCGCTTCGAAGCGGCGCGCTACACGCTGCGGGTGAACCATGCGCACGCGCCGCCGGGCGCGGCGACAAGCGTGCACACCCATTCCGGATCGGAAGCGTTCCACGTGCTGGGCGGGCAACTCACCCAGCGCACGGCTCATGGCGCAACGCGCGTCGGCGCCGGCGAATCCATGAACGGCCATGCGCCGGGCATGGTCATGCAATTGGTCAGCACCGGTTCTGAGGAGCTGGATCAGATCGTGCTGTTCGTTGTGGACGCCGACCAGCCGTTCTCATCGCCCGCAAGCTTCCGGATGAAGGCGCGCAGCAATCACGCCCGGGACTCAACCCCGCCGGAGCCGTAGGGGCGGGTGATGATTTCGAGCATGTGGCCGCTGGGGTCCTTGAAATAGCAGCCCCGGCCGCCGTCATTGCGGTTGATCTCGCCTTTGCGCGCGAGCCGCGGATCGGCCCAGTAATCGAGCCCGCGCGCTTGGATACGGCCGAAAATCTGATCGAACTCGGCCTCGCTCACCAGGAATGCATAGTGCTCGACGATGAAGTCTTCGGCCGTGGAGAGGAAGTCGAGACTGACGCGGTTGGCGACGTCGACCACCGTGAACGGCCCGAAGCGGCGGGGCGGCGCGAGACCCAGGATTTCGGACAGGAAGCGCGCAGAGGCCTCGGCGTCGCCGGCGTGCACGATCGTGTGGTTGAGTTCGACGGCCATGGGCCGATATTTAGCCCATGGCGGTGAGTAAGGCACGCGTGCGCAAGCTGGCGCTGGCGCTGGAAGGCGCCTTTGAAGTGACGCACGTCGACCGCCCCGCATTCCGGACCAAGCGCAAGATCTTCGCGACGCTGCCGCCGGCGGAATCTGCCGTGAACTTGATGTTCGACGTTGCGACGCAGGAATTCTTCTGTGAGCACGCGCCGGACGCCGTCGAACCACTGCCGGGCGGATGGGGGCGCATGGGCATGAGCCGTTGCGATCTCGCCAAGGCCGATGAATCGCTCGTTCATTCCGCTCTGAAGGCCGCACATGCGCTCGCGGCGCCACGGTCCAAGGCGAGACGCAGGACGTAGTGCGTTTGCCCGATTGCACGATCGGCGAAGCAGCGCATTCTTGTGTTCGCAAAGGTGCTGGGGGACTGCCTCATTTCGCCTCAAACGCGCGGGTGCGCGATCACAAGTTTGTGGACGCGCGTCCGTGGTGGACCCGGTCTGCATCTTGCGTGGTTAGATGGATGCTGAGTGCACGCAGAAAGGTTCTGTTCAGCATTACAGCGTTAATGTGAAGGGACCGGAGTTGAGACCAA
>JAEWNX010000252.1 GCA_023461135.1 Pseudomonadota bacterium | reverse complement strand
GGCGCGCTTCGCGCCGCATCTGCGCCAGCGACAGCCCGCGCGGCGTGCGGCCCGAGCCATTGTAGCCGTAGAGACGCTGCGTGCGCGGATCCCAGACGATCACGAAAATGTCGCCGCCAACGCCATTGGCGGTCGGCTCGACGAGGCCGAGCATCGCATTGGCCGCGATCGCCGCATCGATCGCGCTGCCGCCTGCGCGCAGCACGTCGATCGCCGTCTGTGTCGCGAGGGGATGCGCGGTCGCCGCCGCGCCATGTGCGCCGAGCACGGGCGAGCGCGTGGCGAAGCTTTCGCCGGACACCCGTTCGCCGCGGCCAAAATTCGGATCGCGCGGCGTTTCCGTTTGTGCATCCGCGCCGGCCGTCATCAGCGCGAGCCCCAGACACGCGCCCACAATGCTGCGCCGCATCCACATCCTCCCATAAGCCTTCTCTTGTTGGCCGCACTGAAACAGCAGACGGACGCCGGGGCAATGGCGCTGGCGCCGCTGGCCACGGTAAGAGGGGCGTATGCCGGAGAAGACGCGCTGCGCCTGGGCGGGAAGCGATCCGCTCTACATCGCCTATCACGACCAGGAATGGGGCGCGCCCCAGCGCGATCCGCGCATGCTCTGGGAAATGCTGATGCTGGAGGGGTTCCAGGCCGGGCTTGCATGGATCACCGTGCTGCGCAAGCGAGACGCGCTGCGTAAGGCCTTCAAGGGTTTCGAGCCGTCTAAGGTTGCGCGCTTTGGCGAGACGGACGTCGCGCGCTTGCTGGCCGATCCTGGAATCATCCGCTCCCGCGCCAAGATCGAAGCGACCATCGCCGGTGCGAAAATCTATCAAGCCATGCAGAAAAACGGCGAAGATTTCGCCGACTACGCCTGGTCCTTCACTGACGGAAAGCCGATTAAGGGTGACGGCAAAACGGTGCCCGCGTTGACGCCGCTGTCGGAGCAAATTTCCAAAGACCTGAAGAAGCGCGGCTTCAAATTCGTCGGCCCGACCATTGTCTACGCCTGGATGCAAGCCGTCGGCATCATCAACGACCACGCCGCGCACTGTTTTCGCCGCAAGCAAGTGTAGTGGCGACCCCGGAGAGATTCGAACTCCCGACCGTGTCCTTAGGACGGACCTGCTCTATCCAGCTGAGCTACGGGGCCACGCGCGAAAGATTGCTAGCGATATCAGCGAACAAGCGCAACGCGCGATGAGAACGAAGAAGGCGCGCAACAGGCATGGTTTCCATCGCAGTTTACACGATGTGCGCCAAGCGTTCTGAGGCTACGGTCTGCAAATGACCGACGCAGCCACCCTTGAAGTCCTGGCGGCGCTGCAAATCGCTATGAGCGGCTGCACCGTTGCGGCGGTCGAATCGGCTCGCGGTCACCTCCACGGCGTGTCGTTCATTTTGGAAGGTGAGGACCCGCGAACGATCGCGCTTTACGTCACCACCGAGCGCAAATTGTGTGTCGAAATTGACGGGAAGCCCGGCGCGGCGTTCCTCAGGCAGAGGAGGAGTGCGGAGTGAAGCGCGCTGGATTTATCTCGCTGCTGCTGGCCGCCCGATGACGTCGTGAGGGCGGTGATGATCTCGTGCAGGTCGCGGCTTGATGCCTACAACATGGTGGCCGATCCACCGGACGCGACAATCCCTCATAACGCGCGCCTGATCCAGAGCAGCATGCGCGACAAGGCCTTCGAGACCATCCAGCGCGCACGCGCCGGGCGCGCACGCGCTGGGCCTCGGTGATGCGCACGCGATACTGTCTGATCGCGACCGCTGCGCCGCGGCGTCCGCAGTTCGAGCAGCGAAAGCGTCTGGCGATCGGCGCGATGCGCGCCTCCTCTCCCCAACGTCTCACTAGCTCGGCTCGATCGAGCGCCGTGCGTCGGCTGCATCCCGTGCAGCTGAACATCAGGCCGTAGCTCTTGCTCAGCCCGCCGATGCGTTCCGGCACTATCGGCACGAACGTCTGCGCCACGGAGCTTCTCCGACCCGATCAGCGGCAATGGCCGGCAAGGCGCCGATCGACCGGCTCGTGGACGACATCGTTGCGCTGACGCCGAACGGTGAAGTGCGCTAAATCGTCGATGTTATTCCGCGGAACGCGCGAAGAACATTTGCTTAAGACTTCGTTGAGATTCGGGGTCCAGCCTCTCGCTGCGTCGCCGGCCTCAGCCACCGGCGGGCATTCAACCGAACCAAACATTGTGAGGAAAATCATGAGCAAACGGCTCGTTACGCACATCCGCCGCGACGGCGCCGACGCCGATCGCCGTATCGACATGCTTTCAGGCCCCGGTTGGGGGCCGCTCAGCATCGACACTGTGATCAGCGATATCAATGCCGGCCGGCATACCTACTTCGTCACGGCCCACAGCTTCTATGATGCTGAGATCGAAGTGCTGCGCCATCCCACTTCAGGCCGTTACCTCCTTCGGACGAAGCCGGATGGTCTCTACGACAATAACCTGTACGCGCTTCCTGAAATTCCACGGACGCGCTGAGAGAGCCACGGGCCCGAGCGGGAAGGGTCGAACACCCCGCCCAGGCCCGCTTCCCCGCCTGGCGGCATTGACCGGCACCCGTAACACCGTTACACCCGTAACAGTGTTACGGAGCCTTCCTCGGTGTCAGCGCCTCTAACCCCGCAAGCCTGCCGCGCTGGTCGCGCTCTCTTAGGCTGGGGTGTCCGGGACCTCGCCGAGCAGGCGGAGCTCTCACCAACTACGGTTTCAATGGTTGAGGCCGGCAAGGCGCACGCCGAGGCTACGGCGGCCGCGATCATTGCGGCGTTCGCGAAGCATGGTGTCGAGATCACGAACGGCGAAGGCACTGGTGCGCGCCTTCTGAAAAAGAAGAGCAAGAAGCGCGCGGCGAAATGACTGCCGAACAACTGCACGAGCCGCGTGCCACGCGTGCTAGCCGTCTGGCGCCAATCGCGCGCACCAGGATCGTCGCCGCCGCAGAGGTGGCCGCCGCCTTCGTACGCGGAGACCGCCTCAGTCCGGCTTTCGACGCCAATCGGAACGCAATCGCAGACGCGCTTGCAGTGCTTATCGATGCACTCGATGAGCGTGAGCCCGATTGCGATCTTGAGGATGGCGGCGACGGCGAGCTCTTGGAGCATCCGTCGAAACGACGGGAGAGACCGCGGCCCTCCAGGATCAAGGCCCCGACCCTGCTGATCATGTTTGAAGCGCACTCCGCAGAGGCAGGGCGCTTGATCGATGCGCGCTGGGGCGGGCGGAGCATCGCATGTCTGAGCGCCATGTATGACGTCACTGACTGCTGGCGTTATGGTGAGTTGATAGAGATAAGTTTAGCTCCGTCGGATTGAGGAAAGCGCGAACCCACGATGCCGGCGCAACGGCTCACAACCGCGGAAGTGCTTGCGAGGCTCCAAGTCAGCCGCGCCACGCTACATCGCATGATGAAGGCCGGCGACTTTCCTAAGCCAGTGCGCCGGGGCCGATGGCTTGGGGCCGCAGTCGAGCGCGCAATGGGCCGCACATCCGACTTGCGCACCGAAGAAGATGACGACTATCGATCGCGAGTTGAGCCTGCTCGATCACGCACTCGCCGGCCGGGCGGGGCCACGGGACGCAAGCGCGGAAAAGTGACGCAAACCCTGCGCGCCGGTGCCGCAGCACGGAGCGTGAAGATCGCCAGCTTTGCGGTTTTGCCGTGCGCTACCGACCTAGTTTAGGGTCTGATTCGCGCGGGCTAGGGTAGCTCCCGACCGTCCGGTTTTCCGCCCGGGCTGCCCGCGCATTTTCAAAGGCGGAGCGTCCCGCGGAGGCGCAGCTTTTGGCAATCGCCCTTAAACCTGGTGAATACCGAGATGCCGTCTTCCAGGCGATGCTCGCCGAAGGACTGCCCGTAAACCAGGGCGCGATAAATCGCATCGTACATGAACTGATATCGGAGGATCGGGCGGCCGCGTCGCTTCCGCCTACTGGCGATCCCGAACGCGACAAGGATAGGTGGACCTATCAGCGCGAGCGTGTTCGGCGGAAAATCAGAGTACTGGCCGAGAATTTTCGCCAACGCGCGCGTGCCCTCATTGCAACCGGCGAGATTGACATAGCCTTCGCTCCGCCAGCGATCGTGTTGGGTATGATCCGAGAAATCGCAAGCAACCCGGAAAACAGCGATGAGATTCGCGATCTGATGAAACGGGTCGCTACGGACTTGGGGGCCGCCTACGGGCGAGATGTTGCGGCTCCCACAATCACTAAGGCGAAGCGAGAGCTCACCCTGGTCGAACGCAACAAGAGGAAAAACCTCACGCCTATAGAGTCGGCCCCGCCGGAAATCTGTTGGATGCTCCTCGAATGGAGCGCGTATGCGTCCGGGAATGCTGAGGCGAGTTATAGTTGGGCGACGACGACGCGCGCCAAGAAATATGTCTATACGAAGGGTAGGGGAGCGAGGCGCGGCTCGTCACCGCGGTCGGACGCCGCTAAAGGTTGGTTGAAGCGGTTACTTGGTAACGATCCTCGCTGTTTGACCCTCGACGAGCTCGAAATCTGCAAGTCCCGAGCAGCCCTTCATCCGAATTTCAAACAGCGCGCCCCGTCAGATTCCTGACGTTTCTCAGTCGCTCCCCCCACCACAACGTCAGCCGGGCTGAATAACCCTTGTCGTGCCGCCTGGTCAGGGGGCGGGGCAATCGAGGGTTTGGGCGTGAAGCGCGGGTTTATGCATTTTCTCGACGCCGCTGAGCGGCTCGGCGTCACCGTGGACGGCGTGAAGGCGCTGGTCCGATCTGGGCAGCTCGTGGGTGACGGAGACACCGTCGCGATTGCTGGCGTTGAGCGCGTCATCAACCAGCGAGCGCGAAGCTTCGGTGAACTAGCGGTCGCCGCGCGCGCTCATGCCTATGGCCGGCCAGAACCGCTGGCCCGCCTAATGAACGCCGGCGCCACTACGATCAGCACGGAAAACGGCGCCGACGGCGGCTTCGCTGTCCCGACGCATATGTCCGACGCCATTCATGACGCCTTCGCCGGCACAGCGAACAGTGGGGGCGCCAACATTCTCGCGCTGTGCGCACCATTCAGGACACCAACCAACAACATCGCCATTCCAACAAACCGCCAGCCTGCCTATGCCGCCGGAGGGATCGCGGCCGGTTACGTCGGCGAAGCTGAGGCGATCGCGCAGTCGAAACCCAAGCTGGAAGTCTCGAGCATGAAGCTCGCGAAGATCGCGGGGATCGTGGTCGTAACTGAGGAGCTGCTCTCGGATTCTCCGAGCCTGGGCGCGTACCTCGCAACGGCCGCAGTCGACGCGCTCATTTGGGCGGGTTCATACGAAGTGCTGCATGGCGCCGGAGGTCACGCGGCGCTTGGTATTCTCAATGCCCCAGCGACGATCACTGTCGCGGGTGAGGAGAGCCAGACCGCAGACACGATCGTTGAGGCCAACATCTCAAAGATGTACGCGCGAGCGCCGGCCGGTTCGATCAGAACATCCGTTTGGCTATGCCACCCCGACTCGCGCGACCAGATCGCGCGGCTGCCGCCGCAAATGTTCACGCCTGGCGACGATGATGCGCCTGAAGGTCGAATTCTCAGCCGCCCCGTGATTTCACACGAGGCCTGCAATCAGCTCGGCGATCTCGGCGATATCCTCTTTGTCGACCTGGCGCAGTATCTGCTCGCGACTAAGGATCCTGCGACCCGCCACGTTTCGAGTGTACATTTCTATTTCGATCAGGATCTCGAAGCCTTCAAATTCGTGATGCGCTTCCAGGGGCAGCCGGCCTGGTCCGCCCCCGTCGCATCGCGCGCCAGTAGCGTGACGCGGAGTCCGTTTGTCGTGCTTGGGGCGCGCTAAATGGACCCCGAACGCCTCTTAAAGCTTGTCGCATATGAGAACAGCGCTGAGCGGCGCGCCTTTTGCGACGAAATCATCGATTGGGCGAAGCGCAGCATTGGCCGCGCTGTCGCTCCGCGCCGGCCTCGGCCGCGCTTCGAGGCAGCGGCGAGCGAGATCGCGAAACGACGCCGGCATCTTGCCATCGGCCGACGCATTGAGGCGCGCGATGAACGCCGCTGAGCAAAACGCGGTGCTTCGCTGGCTTCGCCAACACAATCGCGGACCGCTGGCTGTCTCGCGCCCATCAGCATCTCACGTTTCTGACGTTTCGAGCGCGCGCGCCCCCCACCACAACGTGGGCGCACGGGCGCAGATCGCGCGGATGGCTGCAGTACTGTCCGAGGCGCGCGCGCCGACGCCGCTGCTGAAGCGTCACGCGCGCATCGCTCGGATGGAGAGTGTCATGCGCGCGTCGGCGGCATCACGGAGGCGCAAATAGAAACCCGCCGGACGGCAATCCGGCGGGCTTCAGGCATTTTACGAAAGGGCTTTGCTTGCACGACCGATATACAGCCGGAAGCACGCTTAGGCAAGAAACCCGCCCAAGCTCGCCGCGGAGCAGCGGGCAAGCGTTCGGCGCAGCCGCTGATTACGGACGGACGTCGCCATGACGGTCCCCCACCGTCGCCGAAAATATTCTGACCGCAGTGCAGTGGCGCGCCAGATCGTGCGCGTAGAGCGTTCCAACGAGCGCTTTGCGGCGCGCAAAGGCGGCTTGAAGGAAAGTGCGCACCGGATATTCGATGAAGGCCAGGAGATCGAAGGCTCACCCGGCGAAGCGATCTTGCTTCAGGCCGGAATAGTTCCGCCATATCCGCCGGCGCTGCGCTACGCGCCGAGGAAGCTAGGCGAGCATTCAATCATCGCCGCGTTCACACCGCTCCGCCGGCCTCAGTCAGTGGCAGCGGTGGTGCGCGCAGGTATCGGCGATCTTGGCGGTTCCGTTGGTCACGAGTGGCGCGACGATGCGCACGGTGGCGGCGTATTGCTTGGCGAGATCGGTCCGCAGATCATCGTCGCGGAGCGTCTCGATAGCGCGCTGCTCGCATCACGCGCGGCACGCCTGCCGGCCGTTGCCACGATCGAGGCTAAGCGGCTCGCATGCTTGGAGCTCCCTGGGGTCGTGCGGAGCATTTTCGTCGCCCAGGACCTGCAGCCCTCGCCGGAAAGCGCGGATGCGGCCTTCACGCTGGCACGACGAGTCGCGGTCTTTGGCGTCAGCGTCTCGCTTCTGACGCCGCCGATCGGCGCCGCAACTTGGCGCGAGTTCGGCCTGAGAAGCCGGCGGCGCTGGCACCGGGCCCGAGCGCGTCGCCTCTTGGCTGGGGAGGCCGCCCATGTCTGAGCGTCCGGCCCCGCTGACGCCGCCTGAGTGTCGGCTGCAGGGCGCCTCTGAGATGCCGGCACACATCGAGCGCTTTCGGCGGTCCAAGCTCTATTTCACGAGCTCAGACGCAGCTTTCCGAGCCGGCTTGGCGTTGATGTGCGCATCGTGGCTGCTGCAGCCGGCGGCCTCGCTTCCCAACAACGATCGCGCGCTCGCCTACTACGCGGGTCTGGGGCCGTCCCTGCGGCGCTGGCGCAACCTCAGGGAGCGCGCGCTTGCCGACTGGCGACTATGCAGCGACGGCCGCTGGTACCATCCAGAGCTTGCCGCAGCCGCATGCGAAGCGTGGCTGGAGCAGTGCCTGAAGGCAGGCTGCTCAGCGCTGCGTCGCGGCCGCTCGATTTCGTGGATCGTGAGCGACGTCACCGCGGCGCTCGATCATGTAGGGGCATCGCGTTCGCGAACGGTGACGCGGGCCCGCGCCTGGCTCTCGCGCCATGCGCTGAGGGCCTTTGAGGATGTGCCCGTGGTCTTCCAACAGCCGGGGAGCGCCGCGCTCCAATGAGCCACAAGATCGTAGGGCTCGCGCGCTGGAAGCGCTTTGGTAAGGGCCGTCACTGCTCAGAATTAGTGCGCAAGGCAATCTTTTGCTCGCTCGCGGACCTTGCTGACAACAGCGGCGACGGGATCTTCGCCGCGGTGCCTACAATTGCGCTGCTCGCGGGTTGTTCGGACCGCAACGTTCAGCACGCCCTCGGCGAGTTCGCCAGCGAAGGCCTGATCCAGTTCGTCGGTAGCGTTCCCTGCCGTGGCGGCTACACCCGCGAATGGCGGATTGTGAGGGAAGCGCTCGCCGCTCTCCCAGACGTGAAAGTGGCGAAGCCTGTTCGGACTTCCGCCCCTGAAAGCGGTGAAGTCGCTTCACCCGTTGGCGCGGTGAAAGTGGCGAAGCCTGTTCGGACTTCCGCCGAAGTGGTGAAATCTCGGCCGCCTAGTGGTGAAGAAGATTCACCCAAACCAAGGAACCAGAAAGATATATCTCGATCCGAAGTCGAACGTGTGTTGGAGGCGCTGTGGGAGATATGGCCCAACGTATCTCGGGCGCGGCATTCGAAGGATGAGGTGAAGGCTGCCATTCGTGGTCAGCTCAGAGCTGGCGCCGATGCAGACGCGATGATTGAGGCCGGTCGGCGATACGTCCCGGAGGCAGGCAAAGACGGGCCGCGTTTCGTGAAGGGGCTAGAGCGATGGCTAAAGCGCGGGTTGTGGGAAAACTGGGCGCCGCCGCCTCCGCCTAGTGCCGAAGAGATCGCCGCCGAGACCGCAATCAGCCGTCGTCGCGACATCTACCGGGCATTCGTCCGCGGCACCCACACTTGGGGCGACGAACCGATACCCAGCGACGAAGAAATCGCCGCCGTCAGGGCGGCGTACGAAGGAGGCGAAGGAGCAGATCATGTCCGAACAGAGCAAGCCCAGTGAGGGCGCGATGAACTACGCCTTGGCGCGCATCGAGGCGCTTGAGGTGTTGATGGTCGATCTCGCCGCTGAGAGGATGGCGAAAGCCTCTGAGCATGAGACCGGCGTGTGGTCGAAGCTGATCGAAGCGCGCGCCGAGGTGTGGGGCGCGCCGAGCTACGTCATTGCTGAGGACGTCGACCTCGCCCAAGCGCAAACAAAGGCGCGTGTGCGATGCATTCAGGAGCTTCTCGCCGGAATCCGGGTCCGAGCCAGCGAATTCAGGAAGGATCGGAGGGGGGGCGTGCAATCCCTATGAGGCCCGAAGTCCGGACCGGCGTGGCTGCTCGCACAGAAGCGTGCGCAGGTTTCAGAAAATTTTCGTGAGAGGGACGCAGTTGAAACGAGGACCAATCGGAAAGCCAGGGGATGTGCAAAACTTGGAGGGGAATCCGGGGAAGCGCACGCCGCGTGGCCCGCCGCCGAACCTGGGCGCTGCGCCGGCGATGATGCCGCCTCCCGCGCACCTCACGAAGATGGCGAAGGCTTTCTGGAAAACGAACTACGAGCCATTGCGAAGCGCCGGCATCCTTGAGGCAACGGACTTGCTGACGTTCGAACTGCTTTGCGCCGCCTACAGCCGATGGCGTGAGGCGGAGGCCCAGCTCGAGGCCGATGGGGCGCGCGTGCGAACATCAAACGGCGGGAGCGGCGCGAGCCCATTCTTCCGCATCGCGCGCATGTGTGCCGCGGAGGTGCGCGGCTATTGTGAGCAGTTCGGACTCACACCACCGTCGCGCGCGCGGCTCGAAGTCACGCCGCCCAAACCGCCGCCGGGGACTGACGAGGAAGGCGAAGAGAACTTGCGCGGCAAGAGATACGACACACCCGCGCACTTCGCGGGCCTCATCGGCCGCCACGACGGAAAGGGTCCAGCATCATGATCTCGTCGCCTGACTTTTCGAAGCTCCCGCCGCTGCCGGCGGAGCCTCCGGAGGAACTCTCTCCGGAAGCGGAATCGATTTGGACGCGCCTGCACCCGCAACTGATGGCGATGCGTCAGCTGAAGTCGATCGATCGACCGATTTTGTCGATGCTGTGTTCGACGCTTGCCCTACTGGAAGAGGCAGAGGCGAAGCTCGCGGCAGAACCGCACGAACTCCTCGATGATCGGGGCGCCCGCTACCCGAATCCATGGCTCGAAATTCGCGACACACAGCGCGAGCTCGCGGTCAAAATCATGCGCGAGTTCGGGCTCGATGCCGCGGATGAGGAAACCGCCGCGCTGTTTCCGCAAGGCTGGAGCGGCCGCGCCAGCTGAGTAAATGGCCTCGCTCAGGGGGTAGGGTCCATCCCTGGGTTGCTCAAACGCTGGACCGGCGTGGCTGCACTTTTTCGCACATCTGCAGTTGGGGAAGTTTTCGCAAACCGCTGAAAGTCCATGGCAAACCCGCGCAAGCCCGCTGAACTCCCAGAAAACTAACTCTGCGCTGAACCAGCCGCGCCGGTCCGGCTTTCTAAGCCGGCAGGGATTGCCCCGCCCCCCTCCAAGGTGGCGACGCGACAAGCGAGGGCAGGCGGTGGCCCCGCCGGCGAGTCAGATTCCTGACGTTTCTCAGTCGCTCCCCCCCACCACAACGTCAGCGGCCCGCGCAAACCATGGCGCGCATGGCCACCGATCAAGAACGCCTCATCCTCCTCCTCGAGGCTAACCACCGCAACTTCGAGCGCGCACTAAGCCAGGCGGAGCGCACGGCCGACCGGCGTTTCGCTGCGATCGAGCGGCGCGCGCAGAACTCCGTTCAGAAGGTCAATCAGGACTTTCGGAATTTCGCAGATCAGGCCCGGACCGCGCTGGCCGCGCTCGGCGTCGGGCTAATCGCACGCGACGTGATCGAGCTGGGCGACGCCTGGACGCGCACCGGCAACATGATTGCCGCTGCTGGCGTCAACGTCGATCAGGTCGCAACGGTCCAGGGACTTGTTGCTGACATCGCCAGTCGGACTAGGTCGAATCTCGAAGCAACGGCCGATTTGTTCGGGCGAATGTATCGCTCCAGCGAGGATCTCGGAGCCAGCATGAGCGATGTGCTGGCGGTAACTGAGCTCGTGAGCAAGGCGTTGTCGGGCGCCGACCAATCGGAACGGGCGGGAGCCATCCGGCAGTTAGGTCAGGGCCTTGGATCGGGTGCGCTTCAGGGCGATGAACTGCGCAGCATCCTCGAAAATAGCCGGGCGATTTCGGAAGCAATCGCCGCTGAATTCGACACGACCGTCGGCAATCTACGGAAGCTTGGCGCAGCCGGCCAGCTCGAAAGTCGGCGCGTGTTTCAGGCGATTCTCAATGCGGGAAGTGACATCGAGGCGCGCTTCGCGAACACGACGTTCACGGTCGCGGACGCTTTTCAACACCTCCGCACCGAAGCGGCGCGCTTCATCGGTACGAACGAACAAACCAAGGAATCGACGCGCGCACTGACGCGGCTCATCGACTTTGCCGCCAACAACTTTGAGATGCTGGCCAGCGCAGCCATCGTCGCGGCTAGCTACATCGGCGGCGCCTTTGCAGGCGTAGCTCTCGGAAGAGCCGTCGCCGCGCTGCGCCTGATGATCACAGAGATGACCTTGAGCGGGCTCAAGGCCAAATCTTTGCAGACCGCGCTCGCATTCTTCGGCGGCCCCCTCGGCATCGCGCTGACTGCTGCCGGCGTCGGCATGGCCTATCTGGCCACGCAAACCGACGCTTTCGCCTCACGTGCTGAAACTATTCAGCGCGCTGAGGATTCGTTGTACTCTGCGCTGCAGGTCATAGCCGGACTGGAGACCGTCACAGAAGAGGCGGCGGAGAGCGCCGACAATCTTGCGGAAGCGCACGGCGACGTCGCGACGCTGACCGACGAGGCGAATTCGGCTCTCGATCGGATGACTACAAGTTCGGAAGGAGCCGCCGAGCAACTTTCGATCCAGGAACGTGCAGCGCGCGGTTTGGCTGAAGCGGAGCGTGAACGTGCGATCGCCACGCTGAGCGCGGCCGCCGCCAATCAAGCAGACATGCGTATCCAGCTGCTGCGCGATCAGGCGGTTAATCGGGCACGACCGCGCGGCTCGACCTTTGCGGGCATGGGCATCCCTCGCCAGCGCCCAGAGGTGGAGGCCGAGCGCATAGCGCGAGACCTAGAAGCGCTCGCTGAGTCCGACCGCATCATCAATGATGGTCTCGCGGCGTTACAAGAGCGCCGGGCAGCGCCAGGCGGGAACGGCAACGGGAATGGCAATGGCAATGGTGGCGCCGGAGCTGCGGACCGAGGCCGTCAACTGGCCGATCTCCGCGCCGCTGCGGAGCTTTCGCTAGCACGGTTGCGCCACGAAGAGGCGCGCGTCCGCGAGCTCGAAGACATCGAGCAAATCGACAAGCGAACAACCGCCTATGTGCAGACCGGCATCGCGGCGACCGTAGCGCGGGCGCAAGCTGAATCTGAAGTCCGCGCTGAGCGCGAAGCGATGAACGCGGAAGCTGAGCGCACCTACCAGATGCAGGTGCTTCAGGACCAAATTGATCTGGCGCGCATCAGCAACAACATAGCCCTCGCCGACGTGCTTCAGGATCAGTACGAGATCCAAAGACGTACCCGCGAGCTTGTCGACCTCAAGGCGACTTCCGAAGAGGAAGCGACAAGGCTGGCGACGGAGTATGTGCAGGCTCGACGTGAAGCGACAAATATCGAGCGCCAGCACAATCTCGACAATCGCCAACTGGAAACGGAATTGGAGGCGGCGCGCTTGCGCGGCGGCGCCGCGGCTGAGCGCGCGCTCCGTCGCCGCCTCGATCTCGAAGAGCGTATCAAGGCATTGCGCCAGGAGGGCCTGAAGGAGGACGCGGCCACCGCACGCGCCGAAGCCGAAATTGCAGCATTGGAACAAGCCGATTTCCAAGGGCAATTCCGGCGCTGGTTCACAGGCGGGATCACAGCGGCGCTTGAAGGCGATTTAGACGAGTTCTTCGAGAACTGGATCCGCGAGCGCGCCGCGGCCGGGCTTGAGAACGCGCTGAACGAAGTCGCCGATATCTTGTTCGACAGCTTCCGCGGCGTCTTAACCAACGTCATCCGCAGCGGCCAAGACGGCTTAGGCCAGGCCGTCGCCGCCGTATTCGCCGGCGGCGCAACTGGCGGCTTAAACCAGCTCGGCGAGGACGCCGCGAAGGCAGGGGAGGCGCTGAGCGGCGTTCTAGCGGCGTCTGCGGCCGACGCAGCGGCGCAAGTGGCCATGACCGGCGTTGCGGCCGCGGCGAACGCGGCAAAGGAAACGGCCGCCGCGGCAACAAAGACCAGCGCCGATTTTCAGGTCGTCGCCTCAAGCATCGTCTTAGCGAAGAGCCTGCTGGCGGCGGCCACAGCGGCGCAGACCTTTGCGGCGAGCGGCGGTGGCGGCGGCAAGGGCGGCTTCATCGCGTCTATCGCCAGCCAGTTCTTGAAGTTCGGCGGCGGCAAAGCCAGCGGCGGGCCCGTCGCCCCCGGCAACTGGTACATGGTTGGCGAGCACGGGCCGGAGCCGTTCGTACCAGCGGTGCCGGGGTTCATCATTCCGAACGGCGCCTTTGGCGGCGGCGTGACGGTTCAGTACGTGGACCGGCGCACCCTGAATTTTCAGGGCACAAGCGAAGAGCTCTCTCAGTTCAAGCAATTCGTGATGGAGATGGAGAGCTCCCGCGATGCGCAAATCATGGCTGTGGCCGAAGTCGGGTTGCGGCGCCGGAAGTGGGGGCGGCGATGAGCGATTGCGGGCCGGTGCCACACGCTGCGGTGACTGCACCGACTTCACGTCGCCGCTCCCGATACGCCAAAGACGAGCTCGCCGAGCGGGCGGCCTCCTTGGCCCTCAAGCTGGGGGTGAGCCTTACGATGCACGCCGACGGCAGCGTCACCATTCACGGAAGACTTGACTCCCGGTGCCCGGGCGCGCTCGCGTCCGAGGCGGAAGGGGACAACGCCGATGGCGCGCTTGCGCGGTGGGAGGCCAGTCATGGCCATACCCGGCACTCATAAGGTTTGGAAGCAGCTCGCCGACGGGCGGTGGGCGCGCCTTTGGTATGCCTGGCGGGGGAAAGGCGCACCGCAGATCGCGCGCTTCGAGGGGGCAACGAAGCCTGACGTGCTCGCTCAGGAACTGGCGCCGGCGGGCGTGCAGTCGATCACGGAGGGCTATGCCGCCGCCACCAAGCCGCAGCTCGACGTGCGCACCGTCGGCGGCATCGTCGCAGCGTGGAAGGGCAGCGACGCGTTCAAGAACCGATCCGACAGTACGAAGAAGGGCGAGAAGAAGCCCGCGGACGATATCCGCGACAGCCGGATCGGCGCGATGCCGGCGAACGCGCTCACCGCCAAGGGTGCGCAGCGCGCGATCAAGAAATGGTTGGGGGAAGTGGCGATAGCCAACGGTCCAGCCGCGGCCGACAAGCGACAGGACGTTTTGTCGAAGGCGCTGAACTGGGGCATCGGCGAAGGCTACTGTGCCGCGAATCCGGCGCTGGGCATTCCGAACTTCGCCTACGCGGATCGCTCCGAAATCATTTGGCTTGCGGAGGACCTGCAGGCGTTCGAAACGGCGGCGAGAGCAGCTCGGCGTTCGAAGTGGCGCGAGGATAGGCCGGAGCCAAACGAACCGCCGGTCATAGTGCTGGCGCTGATGCTGGCATGCTACTCCGGACTGCGTCGCGAGGATCTCGTGAACCTCACCTGGCGCGACATCGGGCCGAACGCTATCACTGTGCGCGCTCGTAAATCGGCGCGGCGCGCGAAGACGGCAAAGAAGAAGGCGCCGCCGCCCGTCGTGATCCCGCGCACCGCGGAGCTGAACGCGGTGCTTACACTGCTCGATCCGGGCGACGAAAAGCGCGCAGAGCGGCCCTGGGTGCTCGTCAATTCGCGTCGCAAGAAATGGACGCCTGACGGCCTGTCATCGACCTTCTTCAAGGTGCGCGACGCCGCAAACGGCGGTAATGGCATCGCCCACCAGCCCCAGGAACCAGCTGACGCGGAGCCCGTCGCCAAGACGCTGCACGATGCTCGCGGCTCGTTCGTCACCCATATGCGCTGCAACGGGTTCTCGAAGGACGAGGTGGCGGAGATGGTGGGCTGGACAACCGACGACGTTGACCGCGTCGCCAAGCGCTATGCCGACGCTGAGCGCATTGCCATTGCTTGGATCGAGCGTCTGAAGCGAGCGGCGGCTCAGTGAGACCTCACGAAAACCGCTAAAAATATGCCAAAACGCATAGGTTTTTCAGCAGAGGCGCGTACTTGAATCGGCGGCGTATTGACTGTCTCTTATACACCA
>JAEWNX010000251.1 GCA_023461135.1 Pseudomonadota bacterium | reverse complement strand
GCACCAGGGTATCGAGATCGTGCCCGTCGAACGGGCCGAGATAGTAGAAGCCGAGCTCCTCGAAGAACGTGCCGCCGGTGACGAGCGTGCGGGCGAACTCCTCGCCCTTCTTGGCGACGTCATGAATGGGCTTGGGGAGATGCTCTGCGATGGTCTTCGCCGTCTTGCGAATGCGGCGATAGGTTTTCGAGGACGCGAGGCGGCCAAGGTACGAGGACATGCCGCCCACTGGGGGCGCGATCGACATATCGTTGTCGTTGAGGATCACGATCAGCCGCTTGGTTGTATGCGCGGCGTTGTTCATCGCCTCATAGGCCATGCCCGCCGACATAGAGCCGTCGCCGATCACGGCGATGACGTGGCTGTCGTCTTTGCGGCTATCGCGCGCGACAGCAAAGCCAAGCGCGGCTGAAATGGAGGTGGCGGCGTGCGCGGCGCCGAAGGGATCGTATTCGCTCTCGGCGCGCTTGGTGAAACCGGAGAGGCCCTGGCCTTGGCGCAGGGTGCGGATGCGCTCGCGCCGGCCGGTGATGATCTTGTGCGGATAGGCCTGGTGGCCGACGTCCCAGATCAGCACGTCGCGCGGAGTGTCGAACACGTAGTGCAGCGCAACGGTGAGTTCGACGACGCCGAGCCCCGCGCCCAAGTGGCCGCCGGTAACCGAGACCGCGCTGATGGTTTCGGCGCGCAACTCGTCGGCGAGTTGGCGCAGATCGCCCTCTCCCAGTTTGCGAAGATCGGCAGGCAGCTTGACCTGGTCGAGCAAGGGCGTTTGCGGGGCCATCGGGTCTCTCATGAGCGCCGCCAAGCTTAGCGGCGCGGGCTACCTAAATCGACCCGTACAGCAAAATGGAGGCGCGACCTAACGGCAAGGCGAAAGGGGCGTTCACGTCTGCGTCACGCCCGCGCAGCGCGCCGTCACGCCCGCATCGCCGCCGCTACCGCTTCGTCGATGCGGCGGCTGGTTTGCTCGCCGAGGTAGCGGTCGAACGCGGCGAGCGGCCGGCCATTGCGCGCGAACACGAAAAGGCGCGGCAGCATGATCTCCTGGCCGCAGCCGAACGCGGCGTAAGCCTCAACCGTGCCGCGGGTTTGCATGTAAAAGGCGCGGTGCGCTTGGAGGAAACGCGCGATCTCGATCTCGTTGGCGCGCGTATCGACATTGACGCCCAGGATGTTCAGCCGCGCCGGCGCAATGCGGTCGCGCATGCGCCCCAGGTGCCGTGCTTCCACAGCGCATGGCCCGCACCACGTGGCCCAGAACGTGATGACGGAGGCGGCGCCTGGCGTCAGCACTTCGCTCAGCGTTGTGACGGCGCCGTCGCGAAGGAGAGGCACGCCGCGCAAGGCGGACAACGCCGGCGGCAAAGGCGGCGCCACGCGGTCGGCGAAGGCCAAAGACGGCGTAGCGGCGGCCAAGCCCGCCGCGAGCAGCGAACGACGCGCAAGCATGCGCTCTCCCCCAGCCGGCAGAGCACCGCAGCGCACTCATGGCGGCTGAGTCATTTGTACTTGGATTTGCCGAGTCGCGCGATGCTGTAACTGTAGAAAGGTGGGCGCCGAAAGAGCGATCAGGACGCAGCGCGCTCTTCAGTTACGGGCCGCCAAACCCTGAGTTTCTCGAGGCGCGTGGCGATCCGCGTTCTGCTGTCGGCGAATGGGCTGCGGTCAACCGCCCAGTAGCCGTCAAAGTGACCGAGCATGTCGAGCAGCATCGAGAACAAATAGGCCATTGTGAACGCCAGCGATCCGATGAGCGCCTGTGAAATGAGAGCGCCCGGTCCCGTGGACAGATAGAAGGGTGCGATGACCAGCACGGACAGCACGATGAGCATGACCAGCATGAGCGGGGCCGGCCTGGACGCCATATGAGAGATGCGTTGCACGCGCAGTGACGCAAGCTGATCGACGCGCTTGACCAGTGCGGCGAGAGAAATGCGGTCACTGTCGTCCCGAGGACGCAGACGGTAAATCTCATCGATCACGCCGTCGATAATGACCTGGTTATCGGCCATGTGCTTTTCGTGGGCAAAGCGCTTGGACAGAACGTTGTCGGCATATCGGATGAGCAACGCATGCATGCGCGCCTCGGCGGCCGCATTCGGCCCGCTTTGATGGTGCAGGTGGGGCAGGATTTCGGACATGGAATCCAGATGGAGCGCCTCCTCCTGCAGCGCGGTTTCGATGCTGTTGCGCTCTTGCATGGCGCTGAACACGAGGAACGCCACGAGCAGCGCGTAGATCGTCGACGTCGTTGTGGTGAAAGTCTGGAGCTGGAGGTCGATCAACTCCCCGGACTCAGCGAGCGCCGCCCTCATTGGTGCGAGCACAGGTGCGGCCCAATGATAAAGTAGGACCGCAAGGGCGCCTACGAGCAGTGGGACGACGACTTGCCCGAACAGCACGCTCCACCCGATGCGCAGCGACAAAAGGACCGTGCCGAAGACCAGAAGAGTGGCGCCGACATAGACGACGTTCACACCCTCGGGCGTTCGCAGGCCGACACTGGGCAAGGCAATCAACGCAGCGCCAACGGCGCTCGCGGCCAGGGCTGACAAAGTGACGAGCTTCATTGGCGCCCCCCAAGGTGGCCCTGAACCGTCTTGCGTTATCCACAATAGTCGAGTTGTAGCGTCGAGCAAATGGAGCGCGACGTGCTGCGCCTGCGAACAGTCGTACAAGACGCTTTGTGACGGCGTCGGGCCGCCTTGGCCGGTCAGTACCGGCGCTCGACGATGAAATCGACTGTATCCAGCAAAATCCGCGCGCGAGGGCCGAAGAGCGCCAAGTGCTGCTTGGCTTGCTTGGCCAGCATAGCGATGCGTTCGCGCGTGGCTTCGGCGCCGAGCACGGTGACGAAGTTCACCTTGCCACGGCCCTTGTCCTTGCCGACTGCTTTGCCGGTGTCGCGCACCACGCCTTCGGCGTCGAGAAGATCGTCGACCATCTGGAAGGCGAGGCCTACATCGTGCGCATAGCGCGACAGCGCCGTCTTCTCCGCATCGGACGCGCAGCCGATCATGGCGCCGGCGTCGACGGAGAAATTGATCAGCGCGCCGGTCTTCAGGCGGTTCATGCGCGTGACGGCGATGAGGTCCGAGCCGATGTCGGCGCCTGCCATGTCGGCCGCCTGCCCCGCCACCATGCCAAGCGGGCCCGCCGCTTTGGCCAGCCCCGCGATCAGCTTGCAGCGCATTTGCGGATCGGAATGCGTCGCCGGGTCCGCCAGAATCTCAAACGCAAAGGTCAGCAGCGCATCGCCGGCCAGGAGCGCGGTCGGTTCATCGAACGCGCGGTGCAGCGTGGGGCGGCCACGCCGGAGATCGTCGTCATCCATGCAGGGAAGATCGTCATGGATCAGCGAGTAGGTATGCACGCACTCGATCGCGCAGGCCGTGCGCAAGAGCGCGCCCTCGTCGGCGTCGAACAGACGCCCCGTTTCCAGCGTGAAGAACGGGCGTAGGCGCTTGCCGCCGTCGAGCGCCGAATAGCGCAGGGCCGTCATGAGCTGGGCTTCCGATCCCTGCGGCTTGGGCAATAGGCTGTCGAGCGCCGTGTTCACCCGCTCGGCGGCTTCCTTGAGACGGGTTTCCAGCTTGGACATCGCGGCCAGGGCATTAAGGCAATAGGGGAATAGGGCAATAGGGCAGTTCGCGCGTCGCCGATTGCGCGTCGAGCATTGCCTTATTGCCCTCTTGCCTTAATGCCCTCCTCCGGACTGGCCTCGACACTTCCCAACAGGGCCTCATCCGGGGCATCATGTTGCCGGGTTGGGCGCGCATCCCGCTGGCTGCGACGGGCACAGGGCGCTTGTGGGTTGAAACTCGTGGGGAAAAACTGAATGGCAAGTGTGGCGATCATCCACGCCGCGGAAGATGCGCTGCCGGCGCGGGCGCTGGCGGAGAAGCTGCGTCAGGCCAAGTTGACGGTCATCCTAGAGAAACAATCGGGCGATGAGCTTCGCAGCGCGGTGAAAGACGCCAAGGTCACCGTGGCGCTGTGGTCCCCGCGCTCGGTCACGCAACCGGCGCTGATCGAGGACGCTAACTTCGCCAAGGGCAAGACCAAGCTCATCCACGCGCTGATGCAGAACGCGGCCACGCCTGAGGCGTTTCGCAGCGAGAAGGCCGTGGTCAACCTGACGGGCTGGCGCGGCGAAGACGATTTCGCCGCGTGGCGCGAACTGGCGAAGCTGGTGACGCACCGCGCCGGCGGCGCCGCGATCCCGCCGCCGACGCCGAAGCCGCCGTCCGGATTCTTCCAGCCAGGCCTCGTGCGCGAAACGCAGACCGCGGG
>JAEWNX010000250.1 GCA_023461135.1 Pseudomonadota bacterium | reverse complement strand
AACTGGCGCAGCCCCACGCGCGCGTGGTCCGCGACGGCGCGCAAAAGCGCATTCCAGCGCGCGAGCTCGTCCCTGGAGATATGATGCTCGTGGGTGAGGGGGAGCGCGTCGCCGCCGATGCGCTGCTGCTGAGCGCCGAAGTGCTGAGCATAGATGAGTCCGCGCTCACGGGAGAATCCGCCCCGGTCACAAAACGCCGCGCGTTTCTCGGAGAGACCTTTGCACCGGCCACCGAGCCAGGCGCTGAGGAGAGCCCGTTTCTCTTTTCTGGAAGTCTTATCGTCCGCGGACAAGGAGCGGCGCGCGTAACCCGCACGGGCGCACGTTCGGCGCTCGGTCGCATCGGCGCATCTCTCGCAGACATCAAACAAGAGCCAACGCCATTGCAGAAGACCGCCGGCCGACTTGTGGGTTTGCTCGGCCTCGTGGCGATCGCATTCTGTGTAATCGTTGCGGTCGCTTATGGCGCCCTGCGCGAGGATTGGGTGGGCGGCGTCCTCGCCGGCATAACTGTCGCGATTGCCCTCATCCCGGAAGAGTTTCCGATGGTGCTCGCCGTGTTCATGGCGCTGGGCGCGTGGCGGCTGGCGACCCATCGCGTACTGGTGCGCCGCAGCGCCGTGATCGAGACGTTGGGCGCCGCCAGCGTACTGTGCGTGGATAAGACTGGGACGCTCACTGAGAACCGGATGAGAGTCGCGCGGTTGTGGATTGGCGGCCATCGCCATGACATCCGCGAGAATGACGCGCCGGACGATGCTGTCTCGAAGGCGCTGCGAGTTGCGCGCCTGGCTTCTGCGGCTCGTCCGGTCGATCCAATGGATCGCGCGGTCGATGCGTTGGCGCCGTTAGCGGAACGGGAGCCAGAACAAACGTGGCCGCTCCAGAGTGGCAGACTCGCTGTGGTGCAATTGTGGAAGTCAAAGGAGGGCGACGGCGAGGTTGCGGCGAAGGGAGCGCCCGAGGCGATCTTCGCACTCTGCCGCCTCAGCGACGAACAGATTGCTGTTTTGCATGCTGCAATCGCGGAATTTGCCGAGGACGGGCTACGTGTCCTCGGCGTAGCGTCCGCCAATGCGCCGCGTGATTTTGCCGGTGAGCCTGAAGACCTTCGGTTCTCATTCGTCTGTTTAATCGGCTTTCTCGACCCGCTGCGGGCAAATGCTTCTGCCGCGCTGGCGGAGGCGCAACGCGCCGGCATCAAAGTCGTCATGATCACGGGCGATCACCCTGCCACAGCAGCGGCGATCGCGCGCGCGGCGGGGATCGACACCCGCGCAGGCGTGCTCACCGGCGCGGATGTCGCCGACCTGCCTTTGCCTACACTGCGCGAGCGCCTGCGCGAGATTCGCGTGTTCGCGCGCATAGCCCCGCAGCAGAAGTTGCTCCTCGTAGAGGCGTTACGCGCGAACGGCGAGGTGGTCGCCATGACTGGCGACGGTGTGAATGATGCGCCGGCGCTTGAGGCGGCTCACGTTGGCATCGCCATGGGACGGCGCGGCACCGATGTGGCGCGTGAAGCTTCGGACCTCGTTCTCCTTGACGACAGCTTCGCTTCGATCGTCGGCGGCATTCGCCTCGGCCGGCGGATTTTCAGCAATCTGCGCAATGCGCTCACCTACATCACCGCGATTCATATCCCGATCGCAGGCCTTGCGCTGGCGCCAATCCTGTTGGGCCAGCCGCCTTTGCTGTTCCCGATGCACGTCATGCTGATGGAGTTGGTGATCGATCCCACATGCGCACTCGTGTTCGAAGCCGAACGAAGCGAAGTGCGGGCCATGCAGAGGCCGCCGCGGCGAAAGGACGAACCGCTATTCGGCACGGCGCAAATCAGAACGGCGATGTTGCAGGGGGCGTTGCTGCTAATCGCCGTCCTGGCGCTCTACAGCTGGGCGCTTGTTGGCCGTTCTGAAGATGAAGCGCGCGGAGCCGCTTTTATCGCGCTGGTCCTCGGCAATCTCGCGCTCGCGCTCGCGGACTCCATGGCGAGCGGCGGCCTTCTGGCGCGGCACCGGCGCGTGTTTTGGGCCATCACAGGCGGAGTGGCGCTGATCCTGACCCTGATCTTCTCGGTCTCCGGGTTCGCGCAAGCCTTTGCGGTGGCTCTACCTAGCTCTCGTCTGCTCGCGCTGTCATTGGCAGCCCCCTTGGCGGTCGGTGTTTGCGCGGTGTTCTCACGAAGATGGCGAACCACGGACTAGTCGAACAAATCGCGGGGCAATCACAAGGCACGCGGCGGGCTCAAAATTTGGCCCAAGCGACCAAGCTTAGGCCTCGATTTCACAAGGTATTATTTGAAGAATCTGGCGGAGAGGGAGGGAATTTCCGCGGGGCTTGTCTGCATGAAGAAATTCAAACGCTTAACGCGCCGCGCCCTTGGGTATGTGTAGCATTTTGTGTAGCAGCTACTCTCGACGTTCCTCTGCAAAGGTCGCGGCTAGGGAATCGAAGAAGTCGGCGGTGTCAGCGCTAGCTACGCGTTGCTCGCTGCTCGGTACCAATTCAGGTACGGGATCGTTCCCGCCGCAGAAGACGTGTCCGCCATTGAAACCAAAGCGGGGTCGTCCCTCGATCATGACGGCGTATCTGCTGCCGCATGAAGAGTAACGGGCGTCGTCTGTTGCCAGGTAGAACCTGTAGCGCCACTCCGCCAAATCGATATCGTCACCGGTCTCCAGGTTTCGGAAGTGTCGCGGTAACAGGGCCTCGAACACGCCTGATGAACCCACCGTTACCGGGTCGAACCTTATGTAGCCGCCCTCTTTACCTCGCATCGACGGCACTTCGAGGCTCACAACCATGTGCGACCCCGGTTCTAGGCCAGGCATGTGAACAGTCGCGAACGCCCCCCAAGTTTGGGCGCGGCCGTTGCTGCCGTTCAATGTGTACGTTCGGTCTGGTATCGACGGCGGAACCGGTCTTTCGCGAGGGCGCTCCGCCCGTGCTGTGTCAGTGGTTGGCTCGCTAAGGGCCTCGCCGGCCTCGGCTGCGGTCTTGTCTTCGGCAGCTTCACGGCGGCGGCGTTCCAATAGGTACCACGACAAAATTCCGTTGGCGCGGACATGAGGTCCATTGCCTGTGTCTGTGGGATCAAACTCGAAAGAACCGCCAAATACGCACAGCAGGATCACACCGATGACGAACCATGCCGCTGGCTGCGAAGAACCGCGCACTTTGCCCTCCGTGGGAGACTGGCGGCGGTGGCGGACACGGGTGGGCGCTAGGCGTGCGTCACAGTGTTCCTGACGCCTAAGCGTCATCCACCAGCTGCCAGCCCCTTTGGAGGACATCAAAGGGCACGATACGGTACTCGTCAATACGGTAAGACAGTCGCACGGCTTAGTGCTGATCAACGGCACGTGGCCTCTGCGAGGTCGCGAGGAGAGCCTATCGGCGAGCGACCCAGTCGGGTGGGCCGAGAGAAGGGAATTTGAGCACCTCAACTACCCTTCATAAAAATCAAACACTTGGACGCTCCGCGATTGTGTAGCAGAGCGTGTAGCGGGGCATCACTCAAGTCGTGGGTAGATCGGGGTCAGGATCGGGATCGCGCTGGAACGTCAGCGACCTAATCCAATGCGCCTTCGGATCACCCTTCGTCTCGCCGGCTGAGAACACCTGAAGCGTACGCACCAACCGGTTCTCGATGCAGTAGGCTAGCCTAAACACCATGTCGTGCGGGAGCTTCGCATCCATGTGCACCGACCTTGGCAATCGCGTTTTCAGGACCGGCCTCACGTGGCCGATATGAGTGAGTGCATGATCTGAAGGCGATGCGGGGAAGATGAGTTTTTCCGGGGGGTAGCCCAAGCCGAGAAACGCTTCCAGGTCTCGCGATCCGCTAATGCAAATGGTCACGCTGATGCCCTGCCACTCGGTAGGCGAAAAAAAGTGGCCAGCAAGCTCGAGCGTAGTGATCTCGCTGAACTGATCTGGAAAGTGCTTGGTGCGGGGGCTCGTGCCGAAGTGGTATCCGACATCCCATGACGTAAGGCTGACCTCCCAGAAAGGCAGTTGCACTTCACGTTTTCTGGGCCGGGCCATCGCACTCTCCGCGGCTCAACAGTAGGTGCGCCGGGGTCAAAGCTGGGTCAATCTCTCCTCAAGATAGGCAGAACCCTCCGTCCATAGCGGAAATGCGGCGACGTAACTGTGAAGCGCCTGGATCGCCTTCCTGATCTCGTCGTCGCGGCGAGTTCTCAGAATGCGTTCGCTCCAGCGCAGCTCGAACGCTTGGCGTCCTTCGGGGCGAGGCTGCGCAATTACTCGACCGTCCTGGCTGCGGAAAATGTAACCGAGAAAAGGAAACCCGTCGCCAATCGGGCGGATAGAACAGCGCACACGGAAGGGGCCACCCTCGTACCGTTCAAGTTCGTGGGTGTACGCATCTGCGGTAGCTCCCGCGCTGGCACGATTGGCGCACAGGACCCCGATGTTGTCGGAGTAAACGAGAGCCGCGAGGACGCCTTCGGGGTGGTCAACACGCCCCAGTGCGCCGCCCATGGCTATCTCGCCCGCGATTGATGCTGTTGCAGACCCGGTCGGAACGAAGCGCCGCCTCGAACCGCGCCCCTCCGTGTGTGGCGCGCCCGGGGGAACGCCAGCTTCAAGAACATCCGTCATGCGTGTTGATGATCGGATCGTACCCGCTCCCCGATAGACCCCATCCCATAGGACCACTGTAGGCTCGCTTTCGCGATCCGGGCCTTTGCTCAGGTATGGAGCCGTGAGGATACATCGATGGATGACCTCTCGTGGCAGCGGAAGGACCTTTTCCAAATACTCGCTCGCGATGCTCGGATAGAAAGACCTGACATCGATTTGCACGAAGCAGGCTTCCCGCGGAGCAGTCTGAAGCGCCTGGAAAAGGATATTGCACGCGGTTGACCGCCCTCCGAAAGAAAGCGTCTGCGATGGGGTGCAGTGCAGCGTAGGGTGGGCGCGGGCAATGGCGTCGAGAGCAAGCTTGACTAGGTAAAAGCGGGCCTGGTCCAGCGGCTCAAATTCAAAAACATCGCGATATTGATTGGGTTCGGACTTCGGTAGCTGCCAGCGCAACGGGCGCGGGTGCGCTGAGAACGGATCAAGCGACGCGCACTGTTGCACGCGAAGCCGAAGCGGTAGCGGCGCAGCCGGTCGATCGGGCAGGGCTTTGAAATGAGCCCATAACCTCATCCCTGACGATCGGAACCCGTCCGAGCAGAGGTGCTTAAACTTGCGGAGGTCGCCTTGAGCCAGCGCACCCTTCATCCGTTGTTGGATTGACTTTGCCCGTGCCGTCAGCGCTTGACGCAACCGTGTGACATCGGCGGCACTTAATGCGTCGGCCAGACGCACATCACGGAAGATGTCCGTCAGCATTGCATCCGCGCCCCTATGCCGGAGGGATGACGCGCGCGTTGATATAAGGGCTTGGTCAGTCATGCTTCGAGCGGCTTGGCGGCAAGTTCTTTGGGCTAGCGCTTCGTTCCACGGGCCAACATTCGGAACATCGCCCGGCGAAACTTGCGCGACTTGGCGGCTGGTGGCGCTACTGCCCCACAGCTGGGGCAGGGAATCACCTGACCGCGCTCCGCCCTGATAACGAAGTCAACGATGGGATGAACAAGCCGGTGCCCGCAGCCGCCGCACACAGCCTCGATGTAGAGCAACTCGCCTAGCTCATCGTACTGTTTTTGCATTTCGCGCGCGATGATACTTTCGGTCAGGTCAACGACGTCTGTCACTCGATCTCCTCTCTTTGATGATGGAGCAGATCATACACGTGAAGCAGGTCAATAAAAAGGAGGGGTCAACAGCGGTCTTGTACAAGACGATGTCGCCCACATCACGAACGATTTTCCGTCAAGTCCGTCGTCCCGTCGCTGCGCTTGACGGAAAATCATCAACGGAAAGCTACGGGTTTTCGGCGCTCATGGACGGCGTGAACGATATCCGAGGGAAAGTGCAACGGGTTGCACATACCTAAGTGCTGAGGCGCCCAACCGGCACTCGTCTTTTCAGACGCTTTCGCCGGCGAGAATCCGCTTCCAACGCTCGTATGCTTGAGTCCGTTCTTGGGATTTGAACGACGGCCGGGCGACCGGAGGCGCGGCCAGTTGTGGTAAGATAGGCCAAGTCGAGCTGATTCGAGCTCATGTGTCGAAGGAGGAAGGCATGGGCATGCCTTCAAAAGAAAACACGCTTCGTGCCATTGAGACAGCACTCACCGAACAACTAGGCCCTGATGGCTCCAAAATTCTCAGGACTGTCCTGCATGTCATCGACGCCCACGGTTTTGAACTCGGGGCGAAACAGTTGAAGGGCGCGTATTTCGATGAGCTCGCGGTGGTGCGATTCTGGGAGTTATCCAATGGCGATGAGCGTTATGCGCGCCGAAAGATCGTCACTGCACTCAAAGAGTACAAATGTGTTCATTGTGCCGGCACGATCGTGCAAGGCGAGCGCCACCTTCACGCGGACGTATTCGTAACAAGGCCGCGGGCCGATCGCGTGCGCAGCCGTTATTGCTGTCGATGCTGTGTCGCGATTGAGCGAGCGCAGGAGGATGGGGGAAAGGAACTGGAAAGTCGTCGCGTCCCTCAGTCTGTTGAGGAGCCAAGCGCTAAGCGACCGCCACAACCGCTTGCTCGACCAGAGAACGACTCTTCTGTGGGGGGACAGGCAACCCATCCCGCGCCTTCGAAAGGTAATGAGACATTCGTTGGCTATGGCTTTGCCGGTGCGCGTCGCGACGAGATTTGATGGGGCGCGCGCATGGGGAGAGGCATTCTGCGTCTCGTCGAAAGTCGGAAAGAGGACGTTCCCGATCGGTGCCCGCGGCATGTCCGCCTTGTGTCAAGTCCAAGTACCAGAATGCGGATGCCGTGTGCCTAGCATGTATACGCCGGAGTGGACGTCGATGAGGCTCCAATCCGACCGTTGGCGGCAGAGTTCGGCAAACAGTTCGTTGTTTTCATACAGTACGCCCGGCTCGAAGGACGCGTCATCGAGGCCAGTGCCGGCGGGCCCAGCGCTGAGAATCCCCGCCCGGTGCAGCAAAGCGAGACCCGCGTGTATTGGGCCGCCTGGGGGCAGTATTGGTGGTGGCGTCTTATGCGTTGCAGCTAGGGCGGGCTGCGCGAACAGTGCGACCATAAACATGGCTGTCGCGTTCCACGCGCCTATGTAGCTCGGGCGGTTTGCAGGATTTAGCACCGGACTGAGCCACCGTTCTTGCGCGCGCGATAATTGAGACAGCGTCGTCGGAAGGGCAGCCGGAAGCGTCACCTTTTCGAAGAGCGAACGTGCTCCCGCGAGCGATTGTTGTATCGGCTCTGCCCCGCGCTCCTGGTGGAAGTTGCACGCGGTCTTTAGGTCTGCAGCATTCCAATCAGCGAGAACGCCCACTGCGGCCTCTGTGAACGTCTGGTCGAGTTTCGCTAGATGACCCCACGATAAACCGAACGCGAAACACACGTACCAAGGATTGACATCAGCGAGCGCTGCAAATTGGGTCGCAACTTCCTGTGTGGCAATCCGGTTCAGTGCCTGGCCGCCCTCACAAAGGACCTCCAAGGCCTTTCCTCGAGCAGGACCACCCCGAACTCCTCCTCCTTTCTCGCATAATTCGTTGAACGCTCGCTGAGTCTCATTCAAAGGGTTGCTGATCAGCGCCTTCATGTGGCCTCCGCCTGTCGCTCGACGTGCGCCCGACGCTAAGATTCGCACCAGGCGGCCTCGCCACGGTCTAGTACTGAATTTTCAAATCCAATTTTACTGCGTCGATCGGAACATCCGCGAGGCGCGAGATTGTTGACCTTGCCCAGGCCATAACACCACCAACTGTCTTGAAGTCTGGCGCTTCGCTGTCGTCCGCCTCGTTCGGGTCGCCTATCTTGGCAATCGTCGCCGCGTTTGCTGGGTGCGAGGCGAATGTATCGATTTCCAACCGGCTGATCGGTTGGTGAATGTCGGCGAGACCTGCGCCAGTGTTGTAAGTGGCGTCGCGTCTATTGTCGGTGTCCAGGTTTACCCAGAAACCGAAATTGTCCTTGATGAGATGGCCTGCGGCCTTTCTCGCTTGATACGCTTTATCGAACCGTGCCCGGACTTCCGGCTGTTCGAATAGATACACCTCGATGAGATCGGGGTCCTGAGGATTGTCCACGGTTGCGACGATCACCTTCTGAACATCGTCGAGTGTCTTCCACTTTTGGCCGGCGTTGAGCGGCGGAAATGCAAGCCAACGGTCTTGGCTCGTGCGTATCGACGCGGTGAAGGTTTGGCCGTCCTTCTCCATTAGCCAAGTGTTGGAGAGCCCGCGTCCGGGACGCCGGCTCATTTTCCATCCGTGGTTCTTCTCCATGGCCGCAACTGCTGCGCCGACCATAATCTGCCAGCGCGAACTTGCATCCATTTGTTTGAAATTGTTCCTCATTTCGTTCTCCTCATAATTCGCGGCTGACGGCGTGTGACATTCGTCTTTCACTTTGTCCCGCGATAGGTTCATGCACCTTCTAGACATTGCATGCAACGCAAAATGATGGAGCTTTAGCG
>JAEWNX010000249.1 GCA_023461135.1 Pseudomonadota bacterium | reverse complement strand
CTTCAGGGCGCACAGGTTATTGTGCTCGGCGCGGCGGCGCGCGATGCGGACATCACGCGCGCGATCGTCTCCAGTCTGGACGCGGACGGCGTCGCGGCGCGCGACTTGGGGCAAGGGCTGGACCTGCTGGCCGCGGCCGCGCTCTTGGAGCGCGCCACGCTGTGCATCGGCAACGACAACGCGCTCACCCATATCGCCGCCGCGATGGGCGCGCCCACGCTCACGCTGTTCGGTCCGACAGATGAGCGCGTGCGCGCGCCGTATGGTCCGCGCGCGCGAACGCTGCGGGGACGCAGTCTGGAGCAGATCGCCGCTTCGCCCGCACTGGACGCAGAGGCGGCGATGGGCGACATCAGCATCGATGCGGTCGAAGCGGCCGCGCTCGACTTGTTGCACGCCGGAGGATTGAGATGACCAAGCTGTTCGACCTCGTCATTCGAGGCGGCGCGGTGGTCAATCATGCCGGCGAAGCTGTCGCCACCATCGGCGTCAAGGATGGGCGCATTTCCACGATTGGCGGCAGCATCAACGACGATGCCGCCGGGGAGGTGTTCGACGCGACGGGCCTGCATATTCTCCCGGGCGTCATCGATACGCAGGTGCATTTCCGCGAACCGGGCAACGAGCACAAGGAGGACCTCGAAACCGGCACGCGCGCCGCAGCGCTTGGCGGCGTTACTGCGGTGTTCGAAATGCCCAACACGGCGCCGCCGACGACGAGCGAAGCGGCGATTGCTGACAAGCTCGCGCGCGCCAAGGGACGCGCACACGTGGATCATGCGTTCTATGTGGGCGCGACACATGAGAACGCCGATCAGCTCGGCGACTTGGAGCGCCTGCCCGGCTGCTGCGGCGTCAAGACTTTCATGGGCTCTTCAACGGGCACGCTGCTGGTGGGCGATGACGAAGGTCTCGACCGCATTCTCAAGAACATCAGGCGGCGCGGCGCCTTCCACGCCGAGGACGAGGCGCGCTTGCAGGAGCGAAAGTCTCTCGCGCGCGAAGGGGATTGGACGAGCCATCCCGAGGTGCGCGATTCCAAGACCGCATTGCTGGCGACGTCGCGCCTCATCGAGGCGGCGCGCCGGCACGGAAAGCGCGTGCATGTGCTGCACGTGTCGTCGAAGGAGGAGATGGCGTTTCTCTCCAGCGCGAAGGACGTGGCGACCGTGGAGACGCTGCCGCAATTCCTCACCTTCAAGGCGCCCGAGATCTACGAGCGGTTGAAGGGCTTGGCGCAGATGAATCCGCCAATCCGCTACGCGACGGACCAGTTCGCACTGTGGAGCATGGGCATCGAGGGCGGAGTCGTCGACGTGCTGGGCACCGATCACGCGCCGCATACGCGAGAAGAAAAGGCGCAGCCCTATCCCAAATCCCCATCCGGCATGCCCGGCGTGCAGACGCTCGTGCCGGTGATGCTGACCCACGTGAACGAGGGCCGGCTGACGCTGCAGCGTTTCGTGGACCTCACCAGCCATGGGCCGAACCGCGTCTTTGGCATCGCGAAGAAGGGCCGCATTGCGCTTGGCTACGATGCGGACTTCACGATCGTGGACATGAGGGCGCGGCGCGTCATTCGCGCGGAGGATCAGGCGACACGCTGCGGCTGGACGCCGTTCGACGGCTTCGAGGCGCAAGGCTGGCCGATGGCGACGATCATCCGCGGGAACGTGGTGATGCGAGACGGCGAGATCGTCACGCCTGCGAGCGGGCAGCCGATGCGCTTCCTCGAAACGCTCTAACTGAAAATGCCGGCGACGGCGCCGGCGGTCCATATTGTCCCAGTCAGTTCGGCGTTTCAGCGCCAAGGCCGGCGCGATAAATCGCGGCGTCGTCTTCGGTGAAACAGCAGAATAGGACGCGCTTGAGATCGGGCGCGGTTTCCAGCGCCTGTTCGCACGAGGCGATGGCGATCGCACACGCGAAACCGCGCGGCCAGCCGAAATTGCCGGTGCCGAGGCAAGGGAAGGCGATCGATTTGAGTTTGCGCGACGCCGCCATCTTGATCGCCGACAGATAGCAGCGCGCCAAGCCGTTGACTTTTTCGCCTTCGGGACCCGGCACGGTCCAGATCGGGGCCGCGGTGTGGATGATGAAACGCGCGGGCAGCTTAAAGCCGGGCGTGATCACGGCTTCGCCGACGTCCAGACCTGGCAGGCGCGACGTGTGTTTGGTCAGCTCCGGCCCGGCCGCGTCGCGCAACGCCCCGTCCACGCCGCTGCCCGGCGCAAGTTGACGGTTGGCCGCGTTGACGACGGCGTCGACGGCCAGCGTCTCGATCCGGCCCACCACGATTTCGAACGGCGTGGTCATGACGACCATGTACGCGAATTCAGCGAAGCTGTCGCGCCCGCGTTTGCGCGTTTCATGCTTCCGAGTCCGGCGCGATGCCGCAATAGTAGGCGTGTGAACAAGCCGATCGAACGCATGAAGCCGGGCCAATGGCGGCCGCTGACGGCGGGCGAGATCGCGCTCGGCCGCGCCGTGTTCAATGAAGAGATCGACTGGCCGCGCGTGCGCGTTCTGCAAGCGGCGTCGCTCGGCTTTGGCGCGATGGTGCCGCTGGGCCGGACCATTGTCTTTTCGCGCTGGCGCGCGGCGCGGGATTTTGCCGAAGCGCCGCTCGATGAGCAGGGCTGGCTCGTGCATGAACTGATGCACGTGTGGCAAGCTGCGCACGGCGTCTTTTTGGCGGGCGCCAAACTGGGCGCGCTCGGCAAGCTTGCCTACACCTATGAACCAAAACCCGACGCCAAGCTCAATCATTACAATATCGAACGCCAAGCCGAGATCGCGCGGCATTTGTTTTTGGCGCGCTCCGGATCGGAGGCGCAGATCCCGCCGCATCACTGGCTCGAAGACGTGTGGGCGAGCCGCTTCGCCTAGGGTTCGTTGGCGCGCAGCGTGAACTCGCCGTTGCGGATGCGCTCGGGCAACGTGGCGCAAAAATCGGCGACGGCTTCTTCGCCGAAACGGTCGACCATATCGGCCATCGCCGCATAGATCGCGACGGACGCCACGACTTCCGCATCGACCCCTTCGGCCAGCGCTTCGTCCCAAGCGTCGAGGATGAGTTCGAGTGCGCGCGCCTTCTTCTCGGGATCTTCGTCGGTCATCTCAATTGGCCGTGTGGCGCGCGCTGAGCGCCTGGGCGATGCGAAGCCCGCGCGCGCGCAGTTCAGCCTCCATCTGCCGCGTGGTCGCGTCGCAGGTGGGGAAGCGCGCCTCTTCGGTGCGATAGCCGCGGTTAAAGCCTTCGACGAGCACGGCGTTGTATTGCGGTTCGCGCTCGATCACGCCGCGCATGTAGTCGCGCCAGCGCTGATCGCCGCGCCCGTCGCAGAGGATGCGCAGATAGTGCGAGCCGCCGAGCACCTCGGAAAGCTCAACCAGTTGGCCGCGATACCAATCCTCGCCGCGCGCAGGCGGCTGTTGCGGCTGCGGCTGTTGTTGCGCGCTGGCGGGCGCCGCCGTCGTGGCGGCGAGCAGCACAGCGCAGGCAAGGGCGCGAATCCACATGGGCCACCCGCTATCTGCCAAACGGGGCGGCAGTATGGAACAGGTTTTCAGCCCGCGTTAATGGCCGGCTTGCGCGCGGCCCAGGGCTGGGCCTGTTCCAGCTCGTACGCGAGTTCCAACAGGCGCCGTTCCTGGCCCTTGGCGGTCGCGAAATGCACGCCGATCGGCAGCCCGGTCGAGGACCAGCCCAGCGGCAGGCTTATGGCGGGCGCGCCGGCGACGTTCTCCAGCGGCGTGTAGCCGACGTAATCGGTGAGCGTGGCGAAGGCCGCCATGCCGAGCGATCCGGCGATCTGGCCGAGCGGCACGGGCGGCTTGGCCAGCACCGGCGTCAGGTACACGTCGGCGTCTGTGAAGAAGTGTGCGTAGCGCGCTTCGACCTCGCGCAGGCGGACGATGGCCGCTCCGAGCGCGGTTTGACCCTGCTGCTGATAGTGCGCGGCGAGGTCGAGTGTCAGCGGTTCGAGCAATTGATCGAGCGGCGCGCCGGCGGGGGCTTGGCTCTGCACGAGCGCGACGACCTCCGCCGCGCCGGCGGCCCACAGGAGGATGAAATCGGCGGAGAATTGGCGGCCATCAATCTCGGGGCGTCCTTCGCGCACGTCGTGGCCGAGCCTCCGGCAGAGCGCGGCGGCCGCTTCGACAGCGGCGCGCACTTCCGGGTCCGGCTCATTGCCGAGCGCGTTCGGGATGTCGATGCGAATGCGCAGGCGCTGCGTGCTGGGGCCCGTAACGACGCCGATTGCGGGGAAGGTGGCGCTTGCGCCCGATTGTTCAGTCGCCGCCAGCCACGCCGCAGTATCGCGCACGCTGCGGCTGACGCAGCCATTGACGGAAATGTCGATGCCGGATTCCGGACGTCCTCCGGCGACGCTGCGCCCGCGCGATGCTTTGAGGCCCACGAGCCCGTTGCACGACGCGGGAATGCGGATCGAGCCGCCGCCATCGCTCGCATGTGCAATCGGCACGACGCGCGCCGCGACAGCCACTGCCGCGCCGCCGGACGAACCGCCGCTGGAGCGCGAGGTGTCCCACGGATTGCGCGTGACGCCGCCCAGCAGCGGCTCCGTCGTCGCGGTGAGACCGAATTCCGGCGTTGTCGATTTGCCGAAGGGGACGAGGCCGGCGGCGAGCAGCGCGTCCATGTAGGGCGGCTGTTCGGTGGGCACATTGTTGGCGAACGCGCGGCTGCCGTACTTGGTCGGCACGCCGATCACCGGCATCAGATCCTTGATCAGCGTCGGCACGCCGGCGAATGGGCCGCCAAAGCGTTGCGGCAGGTGCGCGCGCGCGTAGTCGTACGCGGGCGTGGCTATGAAATTGAGTTGCGGGTTCACGCGTTCGGCGCGCGCGATCGCGGCGTCGAGCGCCTCCTGCGCCGTGATCTCGCGCGCGCGGATGCGCGCGGCAAGGCCGGTCGCGTCGAGATCGCCCAGAGCATCGCGTGAGTCGGATGAAGCTTGGGGCGTTGGATTGCCCAACGTCGCGCACGCGCCGGCCAGGCTGCTCAGCGCGACCGCATTCGCCATCAACGCGCGACGTGAAACTCTCATGAACGTCCCCCCGCTATCCGCTGCGCGCAGCCTTGCGCGTGTGATCTTCAGGAGCAAGGGGTTGCCTTCACGTAAGGATGGGGGGAGAGGCAGCTTATGTCCCGCATACGCGCCGATCTGCTGCTCGTTGCGCGCGGTCTTGCCGAGAGCCGCGCCAAAGCGCGGGCTGCGATCGAGGCAGGCGGCGTCACCGCTGACGGCGCGCGCGTGGAGAAGCCGTCCGACTTGATCGCGGAAGGCGCGGCGCTCGATGTGACGGCGCCGCATCCGTGGGTGTCTCGCGGCGGGGTGAAGCTGGCGCATGCGCTGGATGTGTTCGGCGTCGATCCGGCGGGCCGTGTCGGTCTGGACGTTGGCGCATCAACGGGCGGATTCACGCAGGTGCTGCTTTCGCGCGGCGCGGCGCGCGTTTATGCGGTCGATGTTGGCCGGGGCCAGTTGCACCCGACGCTGCGCGGCGATCCGCGCGTCGTCAGTCTGGAACGCATCGATGCGCGCGCGCTCACCCGCGCGTTGATCCCGGAACCGCCAACGCTGATCGTCTGCGACGTGAGTTTTATCGGCGCGGCAAAGGCGCTGGCGACGCCGCTGTCGCTCGCCGCGGCGCACGCCGATCTCGTCGTGCTGATCAAGCCGCAGTTCGAAGCTGGGCCGGGAAAGGGTGGTGTGCTCCCCGCGTCGGATGCGCGCCAGGCCGGCGAAGCGGCGATGCGTGCGCTCGACGGCGAAGTCGAGTTCCGCCTCGTCGCACAAACAGACTCACCCATCCGCGGCGGCGACGGCAATCTGGAGATTCTCGCGCATCTGCGCCGCTAGACGCCCATCTTCGCTTTCAAGTGCGCGATGATGTCGTTCATAGGCCGGCTCGGGCTGAACTCCACAGACTCATAGTCCTCATCGACACGCACGGTGTGGCCCGGCGGCCAATAATAGGCCTCGCCTGCGCGTACGGTTTCCTCTTTGCCGTCGGCATAGCGCACATGGATCGAACCCTACACGACAGTGCCCCAATGCGGGCATTGGCACAGGTTCTGCGGCTGGCCTTCGAGCAAGGGCGCCGCATCCGCGCCGGCTGGAAACCGGATGCGCGCGACATTTAGATCGCCCCAGTCCTGAGCCTGGATGCAGACGCCGCCGGCGTCGAGACGAGTGGGCAGTTCCGATAGTCTTTGCTTCATGGCGTGCGGCCTCCCCGTTCTTGTTCGCGCCGACCACTCCCATGCGCACGCTAACAGCTTTGCGCGCCGCTGGGTTCGCCAATTGGCTGGGTTGCTTGCTCGATCGTCCAGAAAAAATCGCCCCGGCGTTTGTGCGCCGGGGCGAGTCACTGCGTACGAGGTAGTTCCGTGGCGCCGCGCTTAGTAGCCGTCGCCGTAATAGTCTTCGTCTTCGTAATACTCGTCTTCGTACGGGCCGCCGTAGAGGTCTTCATCGCGATAGTACCGGTCGTCGTTGCGGTAATCGCGGTAGGCT
>JAEWNX010000248.1 GCA_023461135.1 Pseudomonadota bacterium | reverse complement strand
CAGGTGCACCCCGGCGGTCACGTACGACGCGCGCTCGCCGGCCAGGAACGCGGCCACCGCGGCGATCTCGAGCGCGAACTGGCCTCGTTGCATGGGAAGGAAGCGGCGCTCTTGTTCACGTCGGGCTACGTATCGAATGACGCGACGCTCTCGACGCTGGCCAAGTTGTTCCCCGACCTTTGGATCTTCTCCGACGCTCAAAACCACGCCTCGATGATCGAAGGCATTCGGCGCTCAAGGTGCGAACGGCGAATCTTCCGCCACAACGACGTCCAGCACCTCGAGGCGCTCATCAATGAGGCGCCGGCGCATGCGCCAAAGTTGATTGCGTTCGAGAGCGTCTATTCGATGGACGGCGACACCGCGCCGATCGAGCAGATTTGCGATCTGGCGCAAGCCTACGGCGCGATGACGTATCTGGATGAAGTGCACGGCGTCGGCCTCTATGGCCCCACTGGCGGCGGCGTGGCCGAGCGCGACGGCGTGATGCACTGCGTTGATTTCATCGAGGGCACGCTGGCCAAGGCGTTCGGCACGATGGGCGGCTATGTCACCGGTCCGGCTTCCGCCATCGATGCGATCCGCTCGACGGCGTCGGGCTTCATCTTCACGACGTCGCTTGCGCCGTCGATCGCGGCGGCGGCGCTGGAAAGCGTGCGTATCGTCAGAGAATGCCCACACCTGCGTGATCGGCTGCAGGAGCGCGCCGACCGATTGAAAGCGTTGTTGCGCGAGGCGGGGCTGCCGGTCATGTCCGAATCCACCACGCACATCGTGCCGGTGCTGGTGGGGGATGCGGCGCGCTGCAAGAAGATTTCGGATATCCTGCTGTACGAGTACGGCATCTACGTGCAGCCGATCAATTATCCGACGGTGCCGCGCGGCACGGAACGGCTGCGCATCACGCCGTCTCCTTTCCATGACGATGCGCTGATGGATCAGCTCATCGCCGTCTTGAAGGCCGTGTGGGCCAAGTGCCCCGTGCACGTGAGCGCGTGAGTCCAGGCGGGCAAGACCGCGATGTCATCTTCGAAATCACTCGCGTGGGCGATGTCCAGCGGATCGCCGCCGTGGATGTTGCGACAGGCGTCGAGGTCGTCGTGCAGGCGCCGGCGAGTGCGGCGTTGGCGGACGTCCGGGCGCTGGCGTTGAAGAAACTGGAACGGGCGCTGGCGGACGAGAAGCCGGCGCCGAAGCGGCCCGGCACGATCGCCTAATCCTTGCGCCGAACGCCTTTGCCTAGCCCGATCTTCTTTGCGAATTCGGAACGCCGCGCAGCGTAAGCTGGCGCGACCATCGGATAGTCCGCCGGCAAGCCCCAGCGCTTTCGATACTCGTCCGGCGACATGTTGTAGCTGGAGCGCAGATAGCGCTTCAGCATCTTCAGCTTTTTCCCGTCCTCGAGGCAGACGATGAAGTCCTCGTGGACCGAGCGGTTGACCGGCACCGCGGGTTTGGGACGCTCCGCGGGGCGGGCGTTCGCGCCTTCCTTCAAGCTCAGAAGAGCGCGATGGACGGAGCGAATGAGTTCGGAAAGCTCGTCCGAGGAGACCGTGTTGTTGGCGACGAACGACGCTACGATGTCCGTCGTCATGCGCATGGCGTCGCCATGGGCCTGCCCGTCGTCATCATCCTGCATCACGGCGTTTTTCTAAGTGAATACAATAAGCTTACGCCGCATATAGGCGAAAGCATCTATAGACCGCAAGTATTACTCACGGCATACGGCCGGTTCAGCTTTAAATTTACAGTTGTCGCGGCTGGAGTACGTGGCGAACAGGTAGCTTTGCTTACACTTGCCGCGCGAACTATATTGCCGTCGATTCCAACACCTGACGTTGAACCGAGGCCAGAATGACTCAGCCAGGCGCGACCTCCGCTGGCGTGCGCGACCGCTTCTTCGAAGCCTCGCTCGGCCGGGCCGATCCCGATATACAGTCCGCCATCCACGCGGAGCTGAAGCGTCAGCAGCGCCAGATCGAGCTGATCGCTTCGGAGAACATCGTGTCACGCGCGGTGTTGGAAGCGCAGGGCTCGGTGCTCACCAACAAGTACGCCGAGGGATATCCCGGCCGCCGCTATTATGGCGGCTGCGAGTTCGTGGACGAAGTGGAGCGTCTCGCGATCGACCGCGCCAAGCGGTTGTTCGATTGCAAATTCGCGAACGTGCAGCCGCATTCCGGCGCCAACGCGAACCAGGCGGTGTTCTTCGCGCTCCTGCAGCCCGGCGATAAATTCCTGGGCATGGACCTCGCCTGCGGCGGGCACCTGACGCACGGCTCGCCGGTCAACATTTCGGGCAAGTGGTTTCATCCCGTGGCCTACGGCGTGCGCGAGGACGATCACCTGATCGACATGGATCAGGTCGCCGAGATTGCGCGCCGCGAACGGCCGAAGCTGATCCTTGCAGGGGCCTCCGCTTATTCACGGCAGATCGATTTCAAGCGTTTCCGCGAGATTGCCGATGAAATCGGCGCCGTTCTGATGGTGGACATGGCGCACTATGCCGGGCTGATCGCCGGCGGCGTCTATCCATCCCCGCTGCCGCACGCGCACGTCGTGACGACGACGACGCACAAGACACTGCGCGGTCCGCGCGGGGGCATGATCCTGTCGAACGACGAAGAGATCGGAAAGCGCATTAACTCGGCGGTTTTCCCCGGCCTGCAAGGCGGCCCGCTGATGCACGTGATCGCAGCCAAGGCGGTGAGCTTCGGCGAGGCCTTGCAGCCGGAATTCAAGCTCTACGCCAAGCGCACGCTCGAAAACGCGCGCGCGCTTGCGGACCGGTTGATCGAGAACGGCCTTGCCGTCGTTTCGGGCGGCACGGACAGCCACCTCATGCTGGTGGACGTGCGTCCCAAGCGCGCCACCGGCAAAGCCGCCGAGCAAAGCCTCGAGCGGGCGATGATCACCTGCAACAAGAACGGCATACCGTTCGATACCGAAAAGCCGATGGTGACATCCGGCGTGCGGCTGGGCTCTCCCGCCTGCACGACGCGCGGGTTCGGCCCCGCCGAATTCCGGCAGGTCGCCGACTTGATTTGCGAGGTCCTGGACGGGCTGCAAAGGTCCAGCGGGGACAATTCCGCGACCGAAGCTGCAGTGGCCGCGAAAGTGGAGCAACTTACCGGCCGGTTTCCCATCTATTCTTGAACAGGCGCGCCGGTGATTCGGCGCGGGAGTAGCGCCGAATGCGTTGTCCGTTTTGTCAGAACGAAGACACCCAAGTGAAGGACAGCCGCCCGACGGAAGATGGGGCGGCGATCCGGCGCCGCCGCCAGTGCGACAAATGCGGCTCGCGCTTCACCACGTTCGAACGCGTGCAGTTGCGCGATCTCACCGTCATCAAGCGCTCCGGCCGCCGCGTGCCGTTTGACCGCGATAAGCTTGCGCGGTCGGTCACGATCGCGCTCCGCAAGCGCCCGATCGAACCGGACCAGATCGAGCAAATGATCTCCGGCATCGTACGGCGGCTCGAAAGCCAGGGCGAAAGCGAAGTGCCGTCGGAGTCGATTGGCGAGATGGTGATGGAGGCGCTCGCCCACCTCGATCCGGTGGCCTACGTCCGCTACGCCTCAGTCTATCGCGACTTCCGCGACACGTCCGACTTCGGCGACTTCATCGAAGAAGCCGGCAAGACGAAGCGGCCGGCGAAGAGCTGACGCGTCAACGGTTTGGCGTGCTAGGGTCGCACGCCATGCCTTATCCACGCATCACGCTTAAACTGGCCACTTCGCTCGATGGGCGTATCGCGACCGCATCGGGGGAGAGCCGCTGGATCACCGGCGAAGCGGCGCGCGCCGAAGTGCAGACGCTGCGCGGCGCACACGACGCCGTGATGATCGGCGCGGAGACCGCGCGGCGCGATGATCCCTCGCTGCTTGTGCGCGCGGACCCAGAAGCGCTGCAGCCCGCGCGGATCGTCCTGACGTCGCGGTTCGATATCCCCTGCGAGGGCAAGCTCTTCGACGGTCTGGATCAATCGCCGCTGATCGTGTTTGGCGTTGAAAACGCGAACCCCGCGCGGCAGGCGATCCTCGAGGGCGCGGGCGCGCGGGTCGAGACCGTGCCCGCCGCCGAGGCTGGCGTCGACATTGCCGCCGTGCTCGCACGCCTGGATGAGTTGAACTTCGGTTCGATTCTGGCGGAGGGCGGCGGCAAGTTGGCGGCTTCCCTAATTGCCGCCGATGCAGTGACTCGGATCGAATGGTTTCGCGCGCCTCTCGTGTTGGGCGCGGAGGGCAAGTCCGCCGTCGCGGCGCTGGCGATCGCGGGGCTTGCCAATGCGCCCAGGTACAGGCGGGTTGCGCTACGTGAGCTTGGCCCCGACATGTGGGAAAGCTACGAGCGGGTCTCGTAAGAGAGCTCTGAATGTTCACGGGCATTGTCACGGCGTTGGGCGAAGTGAAGGCGGTTGAACGCCTGCCGGGACTCGCACGGCTGACCATTGCGAGTCCGTACGACGCCGCGGATGTGGAGGTCGGCGCCAGCATCGCACACGACGGCTGCTGTCTCACCGTTGTCGAGAAAGAAGTAGCGTCGGGTGGAATGCGCCACGTCGTTGAAGCAGCGCCAGAGACGCTGAAGCTGACGACGATGGGCGCGCTGCGTGAGGGAAATCGGGTGAATCTCGAACGTTCGCTTCGCGTCGGCGACGAACTGGGCGGACACATGGTGCAGGGCCACGTCGACGGATTGGGCGAAGTGCTATCGGTCAATCAGGACGGCGGGGGCTGGCGGCTCAGGATCAGGCCGCCGCAATCCATCGAGCACCTGATCGCGCCAAGAGGCTCGATTGCGGTGGCCGGCGTGTCGTTGACCGTGAACGAAGTGGACGCGGAAGGCTTTGGCGTTCTTATCATTCCGCACACCTGGGCGGTTACGACTTTGTCGAACCTGAAGCCCGGCGATAAGGTGAACCTCGAAGCCGATATGATGGCGCGCTATGCGGCGCGGCTCATCGAGGCGAGGAGCACATAATGGCGGCCAAGCCGTCCCCGATTTCCGAGTTCAAGCGCGCGATCTCGCCGATCCCCGAAATCATCGAGGAGGCGCGCGAAGGGCGCATGTTCATCCTCATCGATGAAGAGGACCGCGAGAACGAAGGCGATCTTGTCATCCCCGCGCAATTCGCCACGCCCGCGCAAGTGAACTTCATGGCCAAGCACGGCCGGGGTCTCATTTGCCTGGCGCTGACGCCCGAGCGCGCGGAAAATCTCGGCCTCGATCCGATGACGCCACGCAACCAAACGCGCATGGGCACGGCGTTCACCGTTTCAATCGAGGCGCGCGAAGGCGTCTCGACGGGCATCTCGGCGCATGATCGCGCCTTGACTATCGCGACAGCGATCGATCCGACCAAGGATCGCCGCGACATCGTCTCTCCGGGCCATGTCTTTCCGCTCACGGCGCGCGAAGGCGGCACTCTGGTGCGCGCCGGGCATACGGAAGCCAGCGTGGACATCGCCCGCGCAGCGGGCCTCAACCCCTCCGCCGTGATCTGCGAGATCATGAACGACGATGGGACGATGGCGCGCTTGCCGGAGCTCGTGGCGTTCGCGCAGTTTCACAATCTGAAGATTGGCGCGATCGATGAACTGATCGCGTACCGGCGCGTGCAGGAACGGCTGGTGGAGAAGATCGCGGACGCGCCGTTCGAAGTGCGCGGCGGCAAGGGTTTTCGCCTGGTCGTCTTCCGCAACAAGCTCGATGGCGTTGAGCACACCGCGCTGGTGAAGGGCGAGATTATGGCCGACAAGTCCACCCTCGTGCGGGTCCATCGCATCGACTTCGCCGCCGACGTCATGGGCGGTTACGGCGCGCGCGCTGGGCTGATCGACAAAGCCCTCGCCGAGATCGAAGCGGAAGGGGCGGGCATCCTCGTGCTCCTGCGCGATCTCGTACCGGACGCGATTTCGCGCCGCTTGAGCGGCGCACCGGCGGAGATCGAGGCCGAAGACGAACTGCGGGTCGTCGGCATCGGCTCGCAAATACTGCGCGAGCTGGGCGTGGGGCGTATGACGGTGCTCGCCAACGCGCCGCAGAAGGTGGTGGGGCTCGAAGGCTATGGTCTCTCCATCGACGGCTGGCGCGGGTTCAAGCCGTGAAAACCGAAACCGAGAAGTTTCCCGCGCCCAAGCTGCCGGGCGCGCGCGTGTTGATGGTGATCTCGCCGTATTACCGCGAGGTCGCCGATCACATGCAGCGCGGCGCCGAGGCCGCGGCGGCCGAAGCGGAAGCGGTGCTGGATTGCGTGTTCGTGCCGGGCGCGTTCGAGATTCCGGCGGCGATTGCGCTCGCCGCGAAAACCAGCGCCTACGATGGCTTTGTCGCGCTGGGCTGCGTGGTGCGCGGTGAGACCAGCCATTACGATTACGTGTGCGGGGAAAGCGCCCGCGCGCTGATGAACCTTTCGACCGGCGAGGGGTTAGCCATCGGCTATGGAATCCTCACCGTGAACACGCTGGCGCAAGCGATGGCGCGCGCCGACAC
>JAEWNX010000247.1 GCA_023461135.1 Pseudomonadota bacterium | reverse complement strand
GCCACACCGCGACCGCCGCCAGCGCAAACGACAAGCCCGGCGTCATCAGCATCACGATCCCCAGCGCGGGCACGAGCGTTGTCACCAAACCCACCCAGGGCGCAGGGAAGCGGTCCAGCGCAAAGCCCGTCGCCAGGCGCCCCGCCAGCAGCCCCGCCGCATAGAGCGACATCACCGTCGCCACTTCGCCGTCGCTCAAGCCGAAATCGCTCACCATCGGCGCGAGCTGCCCCAACACGCCCGAGCCCGGAATGTTGATGCACATCACCGCCAGCACCAAGAGCCAGAAGCGCAGATCGCGCGCCGCCTCGCGCAACGTCACATCGCGCACGTGAAGCGCCGGCGTCTCGCCAGCATCGTCTTGTACCGCCGGCATCCTGCCGGCCTTCGCCGCCCCCGCGCGCCCGATCAGCCACAGCGCCAGCGGCATGCCGACGAGCCCCGTCAGCACCGCCAGCGCGACAAAGCCCGCGCGCCATCCGCCTTCGCCGATCACGCCCGCCAGCAGCAGCGGCGCCAACATTCCCGAGATCGACGTGGCGGCCGTCGCAATGCCCAGCGCCAATCCGCGTTGACGCTCGAACGTCGCGATCACCGGCCGCGTCCACACGATCGACGCGGTGCCGCCGCCGAACACGCCGCCCGTGATCATCAGCGCGAGATAGAACCAGTACGCGTCCGGCATCAGCGCGACCGTCGCATACACCGACGCCAGCCCCAGCGCGCACACGATGGCGACCCGGCGAAAGCCCAAGCGGTCCGTAAAGCGCCCGATCAGCGGCAGCGCTGCCGCGCCCATGACGTAAGAGAGCATCGCGCCAATCGCGATCTCCCCCCGCGACCACCCAAACGCGTCCTGAATCGGCGCGATAAACATCGACCCGACATAAATGTAGAGCGCCACGCCCGTGCCCATGCCGCAGCCGGCGCCGAGCACGACGCGCCAGTTGGCGCGCAGTTCTGCGGGGATCTGAGTTTTCCGGCTGTCAGCTTCCAATCTTCTTCCCCGAGTGCGTGCGGCAGCAGGCGGGGGTCGCGCGGCGGCGTCAAGCCATGTCGCTGCGCGACCTTCAAAAGGCTCTTGCGCTGGTCCATATTTCGAGTATACTGGAAATATGGAATCGACCACTAAGATTGCCACAAGCGCCGCTCTGGACGCCTTCGGCGGCCTAGCGAACGAGCATCGCCTCGCCATTTTCCGCTTGCTGGTTCAGGCGGGACCCGAAGGCCTCCCGGCCGGCGACATCGCCGACAAGCTCGGCATCCCGGCCTCCTCGCTTTCTTTTCACCTCGCGCACCTGACGCGCGCGGGCCTCACCGAGCAGCGCCGCGAAAGCCGCTCGCTGATCTACTCCGCCAACTTCGCCACGATGAACGGCCTCATCGCCTTCATGACTGAAAACTGCTGCGACGGCGCGAACTGCGCGCCTGCTTCTGCGGCGCCGGCCAAGCGGAGGCGCGCATGAGCCGGGCCCTCACTCAAACCCTCAACCAGAATTGCTTTTGCGCCTCGCTTGATCGGGAGGCCTTGGGGCAGTCGTTGACCCATGCGTCCGGCGACCCCGACTTCACCGCCGATCTGATCGCCACGCGCCCGCACCTCATTGCCGAAGCGCCGGTATTCCTTCCGAAGGCGGACTATGATGCGATGGCTGACATCGTCCGCGCGACCGAAGCAGCGACGAAGCTTGGCCCGTTTCGCGAGGCAGCGTTCGCACGCGCGCCGCTGATCGCGCAGGAGGATCACGGTCCGCGCGGGGCGTTCATGGGCTACGACTTCCATCTGACAGAAGGGGGTCCAAAACTCATCGAGATCAACACAAACGCCGGCGGCGCGTTTCTCAACGCTTTCATTGCGCGCGCTCAGCGCCTGTGCTGCACCTCTATCGCACCCTCGCTCGCCGAAGCGTTTGACGACGCAGTGGTCGCCATGTTCGAGCAGGAGTGGCGATTGCAGCGGGGCGCCGGACGGCCTCGCCGGATCGTTATCGTCGACGACGCGCCGGAACAGCAATACCTCTATCCTGAGTTTGTGCTGGCCCGCGATACTCTGGCGCGCGCGGGCTTCGAGGCGGCGATCGCGGATGCGCGGAATCTGCACCACGAGAACGGCGCATTGCGTTACGGCGGAGACGTCGTCGATCTCGTTTACAATCGGCTTGTTGACTTCACCTTGAGCGAGCCCGCGCACGAGGCGTTGCGCGCAGCGTACCGTGCAGGCGCCGTGGTGGTGACGCCGAACCCGCACAATCACGCGCTTTACGCGGACAAGCGCAACCTGACGCTCTTGTCGGACCATGAACGGCTCGGCGTATGGGGCCTCGAGACGCAGCACGCCGCTCAATTGAAGAGCCTGCCGCGCGCCCATCACGTCACGAGCTGCAACGTCGATACGCTCTGGGACGAGCGCAAGCGCTACTTCTTCAAGCCCGGCGCCGGCTATGGCGGCAAGGCAGTCTATCGCGGCGACAAGCTCACCAAGAGCGTCTGGCAGCACATTCGCACCAGCGGCTACATCGCCCAGGAGCGCGCCGAGCCGAGCGAACGCAATGTGCGCGTCGGCGATGAAACACGCGCCTGTAAGCTCGATGTCCGCCTCTACACCTATGACGGACAACCGCTCCTATCCGCGGCGCGGCTTTATCAAGGCCAAACGACCAATTTCAGAACGCCCGGCGGCGGCTTCGCCCCGGTGCTGGTGGTGTGACAAGGAGAAGACGATGAAGCGTCTGCATGTGCACGTCGGCGTCAACGACCTCGACCGCTCGATCCAATTCTATTCGAACCTCTTCGCCGCCGAGCCGACAGTGAAGAAGAACGACTACGCCAAGTGGATGCTCGAAGATCCGCGCGTGAACTTCGCCATCTCGGTGCGCGCGGCCGAAGCCGTCGGCGTGCGCCATCTCGGCATCCAGGTCGAAAGCCAGGAAGAACTGGGCGACGTTTATGCGCGCCTGAAGCG
>JAEWNX010000246.1 GCA_023461135.1 Pseudomonadota bacterium | reverse complement strand
GCGCTGCCCGCGAGCGGCGCGCTGATAGGCCTAGATCCGGGCGAGAAGCGCATCGGCGTGGCTGTCAGCGATACGACGCGCCTTATCGCATCGTCTCTCGAACAGATCCGCCGCACCAGGTTCGCCGCCGACGCCGATGCGATCCTGAAACTGTACGATGCACGTAAGTGCGCGGGGTTTGTCATCGGGCTGCCGCTCAACATGGACGGCAGCGCCGGGTCTGCGGCGCAAAGCGCGCGTGCGTTCGCGCGCAACCTCATCGCCAAGCGCGACGCGCCGCTGCTGCTGTGGGACGAGCGGCTCTCGACCGCCGCCGTCACGCGCACGCTGATCGAAGGCGACGCCTCGCGCAAGCGCCGCGGCGAAGTCGTCGACAAGATGGCCGCCGCCTACATGCTGCAAGGCGCGCTGGACGCCATGCAGGAACGCAGCGCGCATGAATGACGTCGTCGCAGGGCTCGCGCCCGTTTTCATTCTGATTGCGCTGGGCTGGGCGGCGCGCGCGGGCAAGTTGGCGACAGCGGAAGCGTTCGGCGTCGTCAACCGCTTCGGCTATTTCGTTCTTTATCCCGCGTTCCTCTTCAGCCTGATCTCGCAAGCGAGCTTCGCCGGCCAGGGCGCCGCGCCATTCCTGATCGGCGTGCTCGGCGGCGTCGCCATCGCCGTTGCGCTCGCGCTTTTGCTGCGCTTTTTCTTTCGCGGCGATGGGCCGGCCTTCACCAGCGTCTTCCAAGGTTCGATCCGCTGGAACGGCTTTGTCCTTTTGGCCGCGGCGATGCCGCTCTACGGGCAGGCAGGCCTCGACCTTATCGGCCTTGCGTTCGGCCCGATCGTGCTCACCATCAACGTCGTCTCCGTGACTGTGCTGGCGCGTTGGGGCGCGGCGCGCGCGACGTCATGGCGCGCGGTGTTCGATCAGATCATCGCCAATCCCTTGATCCTCTCCTGCGCCGCGGGGCTTCTCGCCAACGCCGCGGGGCTGCGCGATCTCGGACCGCTCACCTACGCGCTCGATCTTTTGGGCGACGCCGCCATGCCTATTGCGATCATCTGTGTCGGCGCTGGGCTGGACTTCAAAGCGCTGCGACGCGCCGGGCCTCATGTGGTTGCGGCATCGGTGATGAAACTCACGGTGATGCCCGCTATCCTCTTCGCTGCCGCGACCGCCGCCGGCGCAGGCCCGCTTGGCGCCGCCGTCGCGGCGGGACTTGGCGCAACGCCCACCGCCGCCGCCGGCTACACGCTCGCGCGCGAAATGGGCGGCGACGCTCAATTGATGGCGGCCATCATCACGGCGACGACATTGCTGTCATTCATCACGATGCCGTTGGCGATCGGTCTCTCGCTGCGCTGAACGGGAACCGGCGCGCCGCCGTCCGGCTTTTCCGAGCCCATGGCCCCCGCCGCACCTCACGCCAAAGCGATCGGCCTCGCTTATGTCACAAGCGAGGGCCCCGGCATCACGCGCCGGCGCAGCGGCGCTGGCTTCACTTACCGCGGCGCGGGCGGCAAGCTCGTGCGCGACGAGGCCACGCTCGCGCGCATCAAGAGCCTCGCCATCCCGCCGGCGTGGGAAGACGTCTGGATCTGCCCCGACGAGCACGGCCACCTGCAAGCCACCGGCCGCGACGCGCGCGGGCGCAAACAACACCGCTATCACCAGCGCTTCCGCGAAGTGCGTGAGGCGGCGAAGTTCGAGCACCTGGCCGAGTTCGCCAAAGCGCTTCCCGCCCTGCGCGCCCGCATCGAAGCGGACATGAGCAAGCGCGGCCTGCCGCGCGAGAAAGTGCTGGCGACGATCGCGCACCTGCTCGACACCACGCTCATCCGCGTCGGCAACGACGAATACGCCAAGGCCAACAAGAGCTACGGCCTCACCACGCTGAAGGATCAGCACGCCAAGGTGCAGGGCGACACGCTGCGTTTCGTGTTCACGGGAAAATCAGGCAAGAGCTGGAAGCTCACCGTGAAGAACCGGCGCGTGGCGAAGGTGGTGAAGGCCGCGCAAGAGCTGCCGGGCCAGCGGCTCTTCCAATACGTGGACGACGACGGGACGCCGCAATCAGTCAGCTCAACCGATGTGAACGCCTATCTGCGCGAGATCAGCGGCGCCGAGATCACCGCAAAGGATTTTCGCACCTGGGGCGGCACGGTGCTGGCGGCGGCGGAATTGAAGCGGCTGAATGGGTTCGACACACAGGCGCTGGCGAAAGCGAACGTGAAGGCGGCGATCGAGACGGTCTCCATGAGCCTCGGCAACACGCCGACCATCTGCCGCAAGTGCTACGTGCATCCCGCGCTGCTGGAGACGTACCTCGCAGGCGACTTCAAACTCGGCCGATCAAAGCGCGCCGGTCTCTCGACGCACGAGGGCGCCGTGCTCGCTTTCCTGGAGAAGCTCTCGAAGCGGAAGCGGGCGCCGCGCGCGCCTAGCGCTTCGCCCCGAACGGCACGGCCGGATCGCTCGGCCCCACCACCATCATAGGATCTTCCTCGAAGCCCGGATGGTTCGTCGGATCGACCACGTATGCGGTCGCCTGCGCCGTTGGCTCGAGCGGGGCGCGCGCTGGGGTCTCAACCGCCGCGGCTTTGCCCGCGCTCAATCCGGCCACCACTGCCGCCAACGCCACGCCCACGGGGCGCAGAGGAGCTGCATCGTCTCGTTTGGGCTGCGCTTTCATGTTTGCGCTTCCTCATCGTTGCACCCCGCCCGTGTCCCACTATTGGAACAAAATGAGTACAGCACCGAGTCCGCGGCGCCAATGCGGCGATGCCGTTTATCCCCGCCTTCTTTCGGTCTCGCTTGCGGCGAAGCGGACATACCGCTTAACAAGCGCGCATGGCGCAGCGACCGACTGGCGTAAAGAAAAGCGACGCAAGTTCGAGCCCCGTCCGTTTTCGCAAAAAGCACCTGCTGGCCATCGCAGACCTGGATCGTTCCGACGCCGAAAATTTGCTGGACCGCGCCGAGGCGTTTGCGCCTTTGGCCGAGCAGAAGATCAAGAAGCTCGACACCCTGCGCGGGCGCACGCTGATCAACCTTTTCTTCGAGAATTCCACAAGAACGCAAAGCTCGTTCGAACTCGCCGGCAAGCGCATGGGCGCCGACGTCGTGAACATGAGCGTGAAAAGCTCTTCGGTGGCGAAGGGCGAGACGCTGATCGACACCGCCGCGACGCTGAATGCGATGCGGCCGGACCTGCTCGTCGTGCGCCACGGCTCGTCCGGGGCGGCGGAGTTGCTAGCCCGCAAGGTCGACTGCGCGGTGATCAACGCCGGCGACGGCAAGCACGAACACCCAACGCAGGCGCTGCTCGACGCTTTCACCATCCGCAACCGGCTCGGCGAGATCGAAGGCCTCACCGTCGCCATTTGCGGGGACGTCGCCCATAGCCGGGTCGCGCGCTCGAACGTGACGCTGCTCAACCTCCTCGGCGCCCGCGTGCGGCTGATCGGTCCGCCGACCTTGATGCCGATCGGCGCCGATCGCTGGGGCGCGGACGTTTTCCACGACATGCGCAAGGGCCTCGAAGGCGCCGACGTCATCATGATGCTGCGCGTGCAGCGCGAGCGCATGACCGGCGGCTACTTCCCCTCGGCGCGGGAGTTCTTCTGGTTTTATGGGCTCGACGAAGACAAGCTGAAGCTCGCCAAGCGCGGCGCGCTCGTCATGCATCCCGGGCCGATGAACCGGGGTGTCGAAATCGACAGCTCCGTCGCGGACAACCCCGACGTGTCGCTGATCGAGACGCAAGTGCGCATGGGCGTCGCGGTGCGCATGGCGGTGCTCGAAGCGCTCGCCGAAAGCGGCGCCAATGCGGAGGACGCCTGATGTGGATGTTCCTGCTCTGGTGGTGCGTGGACGATCATCTCGCGGCGGCGCTGGAAACGCCGGGCCTTGGTACGCTGCCGATCTGGGTGCCGTTTATTATCGCGCTCGCGTTTTCAACGACGCTCAACGTCGCGACCAAGAGGAAGTGGCGTAGTGACTAAGCCGACCCTCATCCGCAACGCCAAGCTGATCGATCCCGCCAAGAGCAAGGTCGAAGACGGCGCGATCCTGTTCGCCGACAAGATCCTCGATATCGGCGCCGTCAACAGCGCGCCCGACGGCGCGGAGATCATCGATGCAGACGGCGCGCACGTCGCGCCGGGCCTCATCGACATGCGCGTCGTCATCGGCGAACCGGGCGCCGAGCACAAAGAGACCTTCAAGTCCGCCGGGCGGGCTGCGGCGGCGGGCGGCGTCACCACCATGGTGATGATGCCGAACACGACGCCCATGATCGACGACCAAAGCCTCGTCGATTACGTTCTCCGGCGTGGGCCCGATCGCTCCGGCGGCGTGCGCGTGTTGCCTGCAGCCGCTCTGACCAAGCACCTCGACGGCGAACTGATGACCGAGATCGGACTGATGGCCGAAGCGGGCGCCGTGATGTTCACCAACGGCGACAAGCCGATCGTGGACTCGCGCGTGCTGCGCCGCGCGCTGTCCTACGCCACGGCGTTTGGCGCGCTCGTCGCGCATCGGCCGGAAGATCCGTATCTCGCGCAAGGCGGCGTGATGCACGAAGGCGAGCTTGCCGCGCGTCTCGGCCTGCCCGGCATTCCCGCCGCCGCCGAGCTCATCATGGCCGAACGCGATCTGGCGCTGGCCGAACTCACCGGCGGGCGCCTGCTGCTCGACATGCTCTCGTCAGGACAAACGCTGCCCGCGCTGAAGCGAGCCAAGGAGCGCGGTGTGAAAGCCGTTGCGAGCGTCAACGTCCATCATCTCGTGCTCAACGAGAACGATGTCGACGGCTATCGCACCTTTGCGAAGCTCTCCCCGCCGCTGCGCAGTGAAGATGATCGTGCGGCGCTGGTGCGGGCCGTCAGCGAAGGGCTGATCGACGTGATCGTCTCCGGCCATGATCCGCAACAGGCTGAAGATAAGCGCCTGCCGTTCGAGGAAGCGGCGTTCGGCGCCGTGGGTTTGGAGACGCTGCTGCCCGGCGCGCTCACGCTCGCGCACAAAGGCGATGCGCCGCTCACAACGCTCATCCGCGCGATGACGCTTAATCCCGCCGAATTGCTGAAACTCCCGCAAGGCCGCTTAACCAAAGGCGCGCCCGCCGATCTCGTCATGATCGATCTCGGCGCGCCGTTCCGGCTGGACTCCGATAAGCTCAGGTCCAAGTCCAACAATTCGCCGTTCGACGAAAAGCTGCTTCAAGGCGCCGTGAAACGGACATTCATCGCCGGTAAGACTGTGTTCGGAGGCTAACGATGCGCGTCAAACTCGCTCTCGCCGCACTGCTGATGCTTGCCGCGTGCGCAACGCCGCCGCCTCCCGGCCCGGGCGAACCGGGGCCCGACGGCGCGCCCCCGCCGATCCCGCTCGACGGCCCGATCGCCTATCGCTGCAGCGACGGCACGCAGCTCATGGTGGAAGCGGACGGCCGCAACGCGCGCGTCGCCATTATCGGCGGCCCGAGCATGGTGCTGCCCAGCGCGGGCGATCATTATTATTCCAACGGGCGCTACGGCTTCCGCGGCGGCGGCGCTGCAGGGCAGTGGGAAGTAGGCCGCGCCGCGCCGGTGAGCTGCACGGGGAGCTGACGCTCTGGCCGCTGGGCGCGATCGGCGTGACTAAACGTCGATCAGCTCCGCGAACTTCGCCAAATCGATATTTCCGCCGCTGACGACGCAAACAATCGGCCCGTCGCCGGCTTTGCCGCTGAGTGCGGCGGCGAGCGGGAGTGCGCCGGCGCCTTCGGAGATCACGCGCGCTTTTTCCGCCATCAGGCGCATGGCGCGGCGCGTTTCGTCGAGCGATACGACGATGTCGCCGTCCACCAGCGGCTTCATGCGCTCCCACATGCGCTGAATGACGCTGCGTCCGCCCGCGCCGTCGACGAAGGAATATTCCCAGGCGTGAAATTCCTGCGGCGCGTCTGCGGCGAGCGATACGGAAAGGGGCGCCGCTGTTTCCGGCTCGGCGCCAAGCAGCTTCACATGCGGCGCTTTCGCTTTGAGAGCTGCGCCGACGCCGGCGATCAAGCCTCCGCCGCCAATCGCGGCGATGACGGTTTTCACATCCGGGCAATCCTCGAGAATCTCCAGCGCCATCGAGCCGTGACCGGCGATGAAGTTGTGATCGTCGAACGGATGCACCAGCGTGCCGTCCATACCGGGGAAGCTGTGCTCCTCCAGAGCGCGCCAGCAGACATCAAATGGCGTCAGCACCAATTCGGCGCCGAGCGCGTTCATGCGGTCGATCTTCGTCTGTGGCGCGGTTTCGATCACCACGATCTTGCACGGCACGCCCGCGGCGCGTGCAGCATACGCAACGGCTTGGCCTGCATTGCCGGCGCTGATGGTCCAGACGCCGCGTCGCTTGGCTTCATCGCTCAGCATGGCGACGGCGTTGACGCCGCCGCGGATCTTGTAGGCGTTCGTGGGCTGGAGGTTCTCCAGCTTCAGCCGGATGTCCGGCCCATCCTTGCCGAGGTCCAGCTTCACCAGCGGCGTGCGCAGAACCACTGGCCTGATCCGTTCCCGCGCCGCTTCGATTTCAGCAAGCGTGATGGGGCGGACGGGAGGCAGAGTGGGCATGATGCTTCATACGCCGCCGTGACCGCCGTGCAATCGCTGTGTCGCTGTGGTGAAGAAAAACCACGGCGACACAGCAACGCCACAGCGTTCACAGCGGGCCCGTAGGCGCGTACAATCGGACCATGCGCTTCATCGACCGCGACGAAATCCGGCGCCGCCTCACTTACGACGTCTGCATCCCGATCGTGCGTGACGCGATGATCGCTTTCTCCAAGGGCGAGACCAGGCAGCTCTTGCGCGCCATCCTGCCGCTCGGCGAAGGGCGCCTGTTCGGCTCGATGCCGGGCGGCCTCGGCGGCAACCATGTGTTCGGGGCAAAGCTGATCAGCGTCTTTCCGGAGAACTTCGCCGAGGGCGTGCAATCGCACCAAGGCGTCGTTGTGCTGTTCGACGGCGCAAGCGGCGCGCCGGTCTGCATCCTCCACGCCGGCGAAGTAACAGCCATCCGCACCGCAGCAGCAAGCGCGGTGGCGACAGATGCTCTCGCACGCAAAGGCGCCAAGCGCCTCGCCATCCTCGGTTATGGGGAGCAGGCGCGCACGCATGCGCGTGCGATCAGCCAAGTGCGCAAGCTGGAGACGATCACCGTGTGGGGACGCTCGGCAGAACGCGCGCAGCAATATGCCCGCGAGGTGGAAGCGGAGTTGGGCATTCCCATCGCAGCGGCGCCCACAGCGCGCGCTTGCGTCGTTGACGCCGACATCGTCTGCACTGTCAGCTCGGCCAAAGAGCCGATCCTCGAAGGCCAATGGCTGCGCCCCGGGGCGCACGTGAACATTGTCGGCTCAAGCTATGCGGGCCCGGTCGAGGTCGACACAGACCTTGTGGCGCGCTCGCGCTTTATCGCCGACAGCCGCGAAGGCGTGCTGGCGCAAGGCGCGGAATTCCTGCGCGCCAAACAGGCTGGCGTCATCGGCGATGAGCATGTCGTGGCGGAGATCGGCCAGGTGCTCGCCGGCGATATCGAAGGCCGGCAGAACGATCGGCAGATCACGGCCTACAAGTCGCTCGGCCACATCGTGCAGGACCTTGCGGCCGCAGCCGTGCTCTACGGCGAAAGCTGACCCGCTTTCGGCCAGCAACATTACGAACCGTAACGCGCCCTCTCCACAGATGCGTTTTGCCCTGTTAGAGAGTGCGCCGGTGGAGGCGGTCTATTTCATTCTTGCCGCGGCGGGCGGCTATCTGCTCGGCTCGATTCCGTTCGGGCTGGTGCTGACGCGCGTCTCGGGCGTTGGCGATATCCGGCAGATCGGCTCCGGCAATATTGGCGCGACCAACGTACTGCGCACGGGCCGCAAGGATCTGGCGCTGGCGACGCTGCTGCTCGACGCCGGCAAGGCCGCCGCCGCGCTCCTGCTCGCACGCGCGTTCGCGGAAGCCGGCGGGCTCAACGAAGATCTGCAACGTGAGCTCGGCCTCGTCGCGGGCGCCGCCGCTTTCATCGGCCATTGCTATCCGGTGTGGCTGAAGTTCAAAGGCGGCAAGGGCGTTGCGACCTTCTTCGGCGTCTTGTTCGCCGGCATCTGGCCGCTCGGCATGATCGCCGGCATTACCTGGCTCGCTGTGGCGACCATCTTCCGTTACTCGTCGCTCGCCGCGCTTTGCGCCGCCGCCATCGCGCCGATCATGGCGCTGATTGCGAGCTTCAGTTGGTACGAAGTGGCGTTCACACTGGTGCTTGCCGGCCTGATCTTCTGGCGTCACGCCGCCAATATCGCGCGATTGCGCGCGGGCACGGAGCCGAAGATCGGCGAGAAAAAGGACGGCGCCCCGCCGCTGGGCGCAGCGGCTGAGCCGCCCGCCTCGGCCGAATGACCCGCACGCTCTCGCGCCCGGAGCGGATCGCCTGGGCGCGGCTGGCGCGCACCCCGCGCATCGGACCGCTGACGTTCACGCAACTCATCGCGTTTCCGGACAGCTTCGGCGGCCCTCGAAGCGCTGCCGCGCGTGTCCAAGCTCTCGCCGCCGCCAGCGGAACGCATTGAAGCTGAACTCGATGCGGCCGAAGCGCTCGGCGCGCGCCTCATCGCCTCCTGCGAACCGGATTATCCGCCGCTGCTCGCGCAACTCGATGCGCCGCCGCCGCTCCTTGCGGTGCGCGGCGCCGCCAAGTGGCTGAAACGCCCTACCATCGCCATTGTCGGCTCGCGGGAAGGCTCGGGCGCGGCGCTGATGTTCGCCGAACGGCTGGCGACGGACCTCGGCGAAGCGGGCTTTACAATCGTCTCCGGTCTGGCGCGCGGCGTTGACGCGGCTGCGCACAAAGGCGCGCTCGCAACGGGCACCGCCGCGGTGCTCGCTGGCGGACTCGACCACCCCTACCCGCCGCAGAATTTGAAACTGCACGACACGATCTGCGAGCGCGGCGTGGTCGTCAGCGAAGCCCCGCTCGGCACGGTCGCGCGCGCCCGCGACTTTCCGCGCCGGAATTCAATTATCTCCGGGCTTTCGCGCGCCGTCGTCATCATCGAAGCGGCGCTGCGCTCAGGCTCGCTCATCACAGCCCGCGCCGCCGCCGATCAAGGACGCGACGTGATGGCGGCGCCCGGCTCGCCGCTCGATCCGCGCGCCC
>JAEWNX010000245.1 GCA_023461135.1 Pseudomonadota bacterium | reverse complement strand
CTTCGACATCGCCGCGCGCTTTCACCCAATCGGCGCGCGTGCGGGCGAGGCCGGCGTTGATGTCGATGGTCGCGGCGGGATCGGTGTAGGGGCCGCTGGGATCATAGATCGTCAGCGGCGGCTCGTTGGCAGTGGGGTGCAGCGCGACTTCTCGGAACGGGACGCGCAGATCGGGATGCGCGCAGCCGTTTGCGTACACTTTGCGCGAGCCGATGAGTGGGCCGGTGGTGACTGTGGGCGTAAACGCGGATTGGTTTTCGGGCTTATTCATAAGCGCTCCTCCCTCCGCCGGTGCTAACCGGTTCAGGTTCGACGGGTCAGGGCGGGATGCCCAATCTCAGCCGCGCGCGCGGCCCCCCGGGAATGGCGGTGATGTAGGCCTAAGCAGCGCGCTTGGCAAACCAGCCGGCGAAAGTGAGCCACGCGCCGATCAGGGCGGCGACGGCGCCGGCGATCATCACGGCGGGGCCGTTGTTGATCATTGTGTTGGCAAGGCCGGCGACGAAGCCGGGGGCCAGCATCAGCAAGACGCCGCGCACGAGGGTGAGGACGCCGAGAATGGTGATGACGACCGCGACGATGCTGCCGACATGGTGGTGCGCGGCGATGAGGATCATGCCGGCGATCAGCGTGAAGATGCCGGTGACGAAGGCGAGCGGCGCATCGCCGACAATGGCTGGGATGATCAGCGCGAGATCGTCGAAACGCGCGATGACGATGGCGCCGACGATCAGCATCAGAGGCCCGATCACGCGGGCGCAGAAGCGGGTAGTTGCAGCTTGCGACTCGGTCATGGGTCACCTCGCGGCGCGGAGGCTACGCCGTCCTTGCGCGCGATCAAGTGCGGGGTTCGATCCAGAGCGCTTCGCTGCGGGCGATCAGCGCGCCGCTGGCGGTGTAGAGCGCGGCGGCGCCGCGGTGCTTGCGGCCGTCGCTGGAGATGGGCCAGGCGGCGACGATGAGTTCTTCGCCGGCGCGCGGGAGGGCTGCGTCAATGCTGGCCGTGAGGCGCGCGAGCAAAGCGGGCTTGCCGGCGTGCGGCAGCGCCCAGTAGCTGGGGCAATCGAGCGCCGCGTGGACGAATTCTGGACGGACGACGCCGTCGGCGGTCGCGAGATCGGCGCCGGGCGTCCAGGTGCAGGCGACCATGTCGCGGCCTTCAACGGCGCCGGTGAAGAGATCGAGGCCGTCGTGGTGCGGGCGACCTGTGCCGCAGACGAAGCAGGTCGGGTAGCGATGATCGTGGAGGCCGGCGTAGCGCTTCGCGGCGGCGCGCGCCTCGGCGAGCGTTGGCGCCGGCGGCGCGGCGAGATCGAACGCGATGGGTTTGGCTTCGCCGATCAGAGCGTCGCCATCGCGCAGCGAAACGGCGCCGTGTTCATCGCGCACGAGCGTCAGCGGTTTTTCCAGCGGCGGCGGGGCGCGGAGCGTTGCTTCGCTGGGGCCGTCAATCAGGTTCGCCATCAGGCCGCACACATAGCCGCCATTGCCGGAGCTGGACGGCCCATTGAACCGGCGGGCGATGGTGACGGTCTGAGGCATCGGCCCGTTTAAGCACGCAGGCGGCGGGGTCAAGCGTTGCGCGGGTCACGCCGCGCGCGCATGATCCGGCCAGGAGACGTGCATGGGTTCGCCCGCGGACTACACCATTATTGTGCTGGTTGTGGCGATCGGCGTGGCGCTGTGGACGCTGCTCGACCGTATCGCGCAACTGCAGCGCGACGTGGAAGCGATCAAACGCAAGATCGGCGCGAGCGAGCCGCCGGCGGAGCCGGGGGGATGACATGATGACGGCGTTGCGCGGAAGCGCTTTTGGGCTCGTTTTGCTTGTTACTGCCTGCGCGGCGCCGGCGGGAGCGCAACCGTCTTCGCCGACGCCGGAGTGGATGTCGGGGTACTGGCTGTCGTGCGAGCGCGGCGAGGTCGCCGAGAGTTGGATCGGCGCAGGCGCGGCGACGATGCTGGGCGTGAACCTATCACAAGGCGAGCAGGGCGGCTTCGAATTCCTTCGCATCGCCTCCAATGGCCGCGGCGGGTACGGCTATTTCTCCATGCCGAATGGACGTTCGCCGGCGACGGAGTTCACGATGGTGACGCTGAGCGCAAGCCGCGTGGTGTTCGAGAACCTGGCGCACGATTTTCCGCAACGCATCATCTACGAGCGCACGGGCGAGGAGCTGCACGCGCGCATCGAGAACGCGGCGGCTACGCAAGGCGTGGACTGGACGTTCCGCCGCGCCGAACAGGACGCGCGCTGCACGGCGTGAGCTACTCGGCTGCCTGGGGAGGTTCGCCGGCCGAGAGCGGCTGATCGTGCGACACGAGCCTGATGTGTGGAAACGAAATCGCGACGCCATTGGCGTCGAAGGCGTGCTTGATGCGCTTCAGATACTCGCGGCCGACCATCCATTGCTGCGCCGGCTTGGTCTTGATGCGCGCTTTCACCTTGATGCCGTGTTCGGCCAGCGCATCGACGCCGACCACTTCGATCGGTTCGAGGATCGCGTCCTGGTAAGGCGGCTCGTGGCGCATCTGCTCGCCGGTTTCCCGCATGAGCTGCAGCGCCATGTTGATGTCGGCGGTGTAGGAGATGGAGAGATCGAAGGCGTAGAAGGAGAACGTCTTCGTCATGTTGTGGATCACCTGCGCTTCGCCGTAGGGGAAGATGTGCAGCGTCCCGTCGAAGTCGCGCAGACGGATGGTGCGCAACGTCATGGCTTCGACCAGGCCGCCTGAATCGCCGATGCGGACGACGTCGCCGACGGAGACGATGTCTTCGACGATGAAGAAGACGCCGGTGAGGAAGTCTTTCACCAACGACTGGGCGCCGAAGCCGATGGCGATGCCGAGAATGCCGGCGCCGGCGAGCATCGGTCCAACATCGAGGCCGAACTCCGAAAGCGCCATCATCAGCGCGATCACGCCGATCATGGAATGCACGACCCCGCTCAGCACCGGCACAAGCGTGCGCATCTGCGCCGCGCGGCGCAGATCTTTCGAGCGGCGCGCACTGTGATGGAGAAGGCGTGCAATGGCGTAGCCGGCGATTTCGCTGATTGCGCTGGCGATGATGACGATGAGGCCGATGCGCCAAATGACGCCCAGCACGCGTCCGAGCGCGCCGGCGCGGACATCGAAGCCCCAGGTGTAGAGAATCCAGCCGATGGCGATCAGCGAGACGACGAACCGCGCGGCGAGCATGGTCCAGGCGCCGACATTGCGGCGTGCGGCCTTGCCGCTGGCGGCGTCCTTTTCCTGGCGCGGCGAGAGAAGGCGCGCGGAGAAGCGCAAGCCGAACCGCAGGAGCCAGAGGATGGCGAAGGCGCCGGCGACGATGGCCAAAGTCCATCCTGTCCGCGCGGCGATTTCTTCCGGGCCCAGGGCGCCGAGCTGCAGCACGAAACGGTTCGCCTCATCGGCGAGCGCGTCTCCGGACACGATTGGGTCGAAAACAGGGCCCGCGGGTTCTGCGGGCGCAGGTGTGGCGATCATGTCGTTCTCGTGTCGGTTGCGCAGCCGATGTGGGAACGGCTGAACGCAGGATGGGTTTCGCAATGTTGCCCGCCGCAACGCAGGTCGACAGTGCCGCGTGCGGCGCCTAACGTGCGCGTTCGCTCCCATTAAAGGACGGTCGATGCAGCGGTTCAAGAATTGGGTGTTTGCGTGCTTTGTCGCACTGGGCGCGTGCGGAGGAACGGCCGCGCCGGAACGTGAGCTCGTGGCGCCTGTGGCGGCCCCGTTGCCGCAAGCGTCGCACGATTGGGTGGAGCTGACGCCGCAAGCGATCGAGATCGACGGACGCATGATCGATCCGACATGCTCGGGCGCGCCGGGCGCCGACCCGGCCTACAAGTTCTGGGCGCGGCGCGGCACGGAGAACCGGCTCGTCGTGTATTTCGACGGCGGCGGCGCGTGCTGGGACAATTTGACGTGCGCCGTGCCGATGCTGGCGCGCGAAGGCGGGCACAGCGAAGGCTTCTACAAGGCCGAGTTGCTGCCGACCGACGATCCAAGGCGCATGAGCGGCATCTTCGACCTGGACAATCCGCGCAATCCCGTGCGCGACTGGAGCTTCGTGTTCGTGCCGTATTGCACGGGCGATGTGCATTCGGGGTCGAACGATGCGACGTATCGCAACCTCGATACGGGCCAGTCGTACACACTCCATCATCGAGGCGCCGATAATTTCCGCGTCGTGCTGGAATGGATGCGCGCGAACTTTGCGGCGCCGGATCAGATTCTCGTCGCCGGCTCCAGCGCCGGCGCGTACGGCGCGGCGACGCATTATGCGCGTATCCGCGATGCATTCCCTGACGGCGCCGCGGCGATGCTGGGCGATGCGGGGCAGGGCGTGACCACGCCGGATTTCCTCGAGCGGCGCAACGGCAACTGGCGCTACCAGTTGCCGGAGAGCGTGTTCGGGCACGATGCGCGGCTAACGTCGGACGACGATGTCGTCGGCGCGCTGGCCGCGCATTATCCTAACGACCGCTTCGCGCAATACACGACGGCGTACGACCGCACGCAAGCCGGCTTTTATGCGCTGATGGGCGCGCAGAATGCGTGCCGCGCGTGGAGCGAGAAGATGGCGCGCGATCTCACGCGCCGTCAGAGCGGGCCGAACTTCCGCTCTTATCTGGCGTCGGGGTGGTCGCACACGATCCTCCGCGACCGGCTATTCTACAGCGAGCAAAGCGGCGGCGCGCCTTTTGCGGATTGGTTCGCATCGCTGCTCAATGGCGGCGTCGAGAACCGCGCGTGCGAGAACTGCCGGCCGGCAACCGAAGACTGCCAGTTCTGAGCTAAGCGCCCGCCCGGTTGGCGACCAGATCGTCCACGACGGCGGGATCGGCCAGCGTGGAAGTGTCGCCGAGATTGGAGAGGTCGTTCTCGGCGATCTTGCGCAGGATGCGGCGCATGATCTTGCCGCTGCGGGTCTTCGGCAGGCCGGGCGCGAACTGGATGATGTCCGGCAAGGCGGTGGGGCCGATCTCACGGCGTACGTATTGTTTGAGCTCATCGCGCAAGCCGTCGCTGGCCTCGACGCCCTGTTTCAGCGTGACGAAGCAATAGATGCCCTGGCCCTTGATGTCGTGCGGATAGCCGACGACGGCGGCTTCCGCGACCTTGGTGTCGGCGACGAGCGCGCTTTCGATTTCGGCGGTGCCGATGCGGTGGCCGCTGACATTGATAACGTCGTCGACGCGCCCGGTGATCCAGTAATAGCCGTCTTCGTCGCGCCTGCAGCCGTCGCCGGTGAAATACATGCCGGGATAGGTGGTGAAGTAGGTTTCGAAGAAACGCTGGTGATCGCCGTACACGGTGCGCATCTGGCCGGGCCAACTGTCGAGCAGCACGAGATTGCCGCTGCCGTGGCCTTCGATGAAATTGCCGGCTTCATCGACGAGCGCTGGCTGGATGCCGAAGAAAGGACGTGTGGCGGAGCCGGGCTTCATCTTGGTGGCGCCGGGAAGGTTGGTAATCAGCGCGCCGCCGGTTTCGGTTTGCCACCAGGTGTCGACGACGGGGCAGCGCTCTTCGCCGACCGTGCGCCAGTACCAGAGCCAGGCTTCAGGATTGATCGGCTCGCCGACCGTGCCGATGAGGCGAAGGCTCGCGCGCGACGTGCGCTTCACCGGCGCTTCGCCCTCGCGCATCAGTGCGCGGATCGCGGTGGGTGCGGTGTAGAAAATGTTGACCTTGTGCTTGTCGACGACGTCCCAGAAGCGCGACGTTGTCGGGTAACTGGGCACGCCTTCGAACATCAGCGTCGTCGCGCCGTTCGCGAGCGGGCCGTAGACGATGTAGGTGTGGCCGGTGACCCAGCCGACGTCGGCGGTGCACCAGTAAATGTCATCGTCGCGATAATCGAACACGTATTGGTGCGTCATCGCCGCGAAGACGAGATAGCCGCCGGTGGTGTGCAGCACGCCCTTGGGTTTGCCGGTGGAGCCCGACGTGTAGAGGATGAACATCGGATCTTCCGCGCCCATCGGCTCGGGCGGGCAATCCGCGCTCACGTCCGCGGCGGCGTCCTCGTAGACGATGTCACGGCCGTCCTGCATCGGCACGCCGGCGCCGGTGCGGGTGACGACGATGACGCGCTCGACGCCGCCCGCGTGCTCGAGTGCGGCGTCGACATTGGCCTTCAGCGGAACGATCTTGCCGCCGCGCACCGCTTCGTCGGCGGTGATGACCAGCTTTGACTGGCAGTCCTTGATGCGGTTCGCGAGGCTCTCAGGGGAGAAGCCGCCGAACACGACAGAATGGATGGCGCCGATGCGCGTACAGGCGAGCATCGCGAACGCCGTTTCCGGAATCATCGGCATGTAGATGGTGACGCGGTCCCCTTTGCGGGCGCCGTTGGCTTTCAGCACGTTGGCGAAACGGCAGACTTCGGCGTGCAGCTCGCGATAGGTGATGGTGCGCGACTGCGCCGGATCGTCACCTTCCCAGATGATCGCGATCTGATCGCCGCGTTGTTCGAGATGGCGGTCGATGCAATTGGCGGAGACGTTGAGGACGCCGTCTTCGTACCAGCGGATGCGGAAGTCGTCCTTGTTGAAGCTTGTGTCTTTGACCTTCGTATATGGCCTGATCCAATCGAGCCGCAGGCCGTGCTTGCCCCAGAAGGCTTCGGGATCGGCGAGCGCCGCCGCGTGCATGGCGCGGTAGCCGACATCATCGACATAGGCGCGCTTGGCCCATTCTTCGGGAACCGGGATGACGACGGGATCGGACATGCTTTTTCCTCGCAGGTGATTTTATGGACCGCTTGCGCCCTCGCCTGCAATCGCCGGCGCCGGCCTGCGA
>JAEWNX010000244.1 GCA_023461135.1 Pseudomonadota bacterium | reverse complement strand
CGGAGACTTCAAACATGAGTCAACATTCAGGTTCTGCCGCCGAGACCAGCGATTTGTTGGCGGGGCCAAAAACTGAACGGGGCCGGCGGACCCTTCGGCGGCTGCTCGACGCGGCGGGCGAAGAATTCGGGACGCGCGGCTACCACGAGACGGCGATCAGCCACATCACGCAGCGCGCGGGCGTGGGGCTCGGCACCTTCTACGTCTATTTCAAATCCAAAGAGGAAGTCTTCCGCGCGCTGGTCGCCGACATGGGCGTGCGCACCCGTCACGCGCTTGCCGACGCGGTGAAGGATGCGCCCAACCGGCTCGAGGCCGAGCGGCTGGGCATTCGGGCGTACCTCGAATTCGCGCGCACGCACAAATCGCTCTACCGCGTGGTGATGGAAGCGCAGTTCGTCGCGCCCGAGGCGTACAGCGCGTATTACCGCGTGTTCGCGGAAGCCTATCGCACGCAGCTCACGCAGGCCGCCAAGCGGGGCGAAATCAGCGAAGGCGACGATGATGTGCGCGTGTGGGCGCTGATGGGCGCTTCGACGTTCCTCGGATTGAAGTACGGCGTTTGGGAGGACGACGCGGACGTGGCCGCGGTCTCCGAAGCCGCTGCAGATTTGATGATCAATGGGCTCGCGCCGCGGGCCAAGAGCGGCGACGCTTCCTGAAGAGAAGCGCGCCAGGTTGGGGAGGAGTGACAATGGGTGTCGGCCTTGTCGACATCACCGCCAAGCGGGCCTCGCTGACGCCCGAACGCATCGCGTTCGAAGACGCGGTCACCGGCCGCACGCTCACCTACGCCGCCCTGGAAGACCGCTGCGCGCGCGCGGCGTCGGCCCTCGCTTCGCTCGGCGTTGCGCGCGGGGATCGGGTGGCGATCCTCTGCCGCAACCGGATCGAGTTTTTCGAGATCATGTTCGCCTGCGCCAAGCTCGGCGCGATCTTGGCGCCGTTGAACTGGCGCGCCCCGGCGGCGGAGCTGGCGGGCCTGATGCAGGATTGCGCGCCGAAGCTGCTGGCGTACGGGCGCGAGGACACAGCGACCGCGGCGGCTCTACGCGATGAAGGCTTGAAGCTGCTCGCCTTGGACGCACCCGAACCGGGCTATGAAGCGCTTCTTGCCGATGCGGCGCCGCTGCACAGCGACCGCGGCTGGTCCGGCGATGCGATCTGGCTGCTGATGTACACGTCCGGCACGACGGGACAGGCCAAAGGCGTGATCCAGACCTACCAGATGTCCGTCGTGAACGCCTTCCACGTCACGCAAGCGTTCGGTGTGCGCGGCGGCGACACGACGCTCAACTTTCTCCCGCTCTTCCATACCGCCGGCATTCAGCTCGTGACTTTGCCGACGCTCATGGCGGGCGGCACGGTGATCGTGTTGCCTGGCTTCGATGCGGCGCGCGCACTCGAGCTGATGCCGCGGCTCGACGTGTTCTTCGGGGTGCCGACGGTCTATCAGCAGCTTTCGCTGCATCCCGCGTTCGAGCGCGCCGATCTTTCGCGTGTGCGCGCGTGGGGCTGCGGTGGCGCGCCGCTTGCCGACGTTCTGGTCGAGCGCTTCGCCGCCAAGGGCGCGCACGTCTGCAACGGTTACGGCATGACGGAAACCGGGCCGACTGCGTTCGTCGCCGCGCCCGAGCACGCGCTGACCAAGATCGGGTCTGTCGGCCAGCCGCAGATGCTGCTCGACGTGCGCATCGTCGACGGCGATGGGCGCGATGTCGCAGACGGCGAGACGGGGGAAATCTGGATGCGCGGCCCCGGCCTCACGCCCGGCTATTGGAATCGACCGGACGAGACGGCGAAGGCTTTCACATCCGATGGCTGGCTGAAGAGCGGCGACATCGGCCGGCGCGATGCGGATGGCTGCTATTACGTCGCCGGCCGCATCAAGGAGATGTACATTTCGGGCGGCGAGAATGTTTATCCCGCCGAAGTCGAGAATGTGCTCGCGAGCCACCCTTCGGTGCAGGAAGCGGCGGTGATCGGGGTCGCTGACGAGAAATGGGGTGAAGTCGGCTGCGCGTTCGTCGTGCTGAAGCATAGCACACCGCCCGTCGGCGCCGGCGATCTCATCCAGTTCTGCCGCCGCAGTCTTGCCGGTTTCAAGACGCCTAAGAAGGTCGTGTTCGTCGACGATTTTCCGCGGACCGCCGCCGGCAAAGTGCAAAAGCACCTGCTGCGCGCCGACGTCGAGCGCGAAGTACGGCGCGCTTAGGCTCACGCATCGATGTTGCGCTTGTAAGTCTCGGGCAGGAACAACAGCCCGATGAAGAGCGTCGCGCCGGCGACAATGATCGGATACCAGAGGCCGTTGTAGATGTTGCCGGTGGCCGCCACGATCGCGAACGATGTCGTCGGCAGGAAGCCGCCGAACCAGCCATTGCCGATGTGATACGGCAGCGACATAGACGTGTAGCGGATGCGCGTGGGGAAAAGCTCCACCAGCATCGCCGCGATCGGCCCGTAGACCATCGTCACGTAGATCACAAGCAGCGCCAGGATCGCCACAACAAGCGGCTTGTCGATCGCTGCCGGATCGGCCGTGGCTGGGTAACCGTGCGTGTCGAGCGCGGCGCGCAGCGCCGTTTGGAACTCCGCGATCGCCTCGCTGCGCGCATCTTCGGGCAAGCGGCGCGGCGTCGGCGCGACCAGCACGTCATCGCCGATGCGCACTTCGGCGTTCGCGCCGATCGGCGCATTCTGGGTCCTGTAGTTGACGCCCGCGCGCGCAAGATAGGAGGTGGCGATGTCGCAGCCTTCCTGGTCGTAGCGGTTGCGTCCGATCGGATCGAATTGCAGCGAACAGGTGTCGGCGTTCGCCCAGACAACGACGGGCGCGGTGCGTTGCGCCTGCGCGAGCGCGGGATTGGCCGCTTCGGTCAGAGCGGTGAACAGCGGGAAATACGTAAGCGCCGCGAGCGCGCAGCCCGCCATGATGATCGGCTTGCGGCCGATCTTGTCGCTCAACCAGCCGAAGAAAATGAAGAACGGCGTGCCGATGACGAGCGCGATCGCGACCAGCGTGTTGGCGGTGAAGCCGTCGACTTTCAGCGTACGCTCCATGAAGAGAAGCGCATAAAACTGTCCCGCGTACCAGACGACGGCTTGTCCCGCGACCGCCCCGAAGAGCGCGATAAAAACCAGCTTCAGATTGTCGGCGCGTGCGAACGAATCCATCAAGGGCGCCTTCGAGCCCGAGCCCTCCTCCTTCATGCGTTTGAACACCGGGCTCTCATTGAGCTGCAGCCGTATCCAAAGCGAGATGCCGAGCAGAACGATCGACGCGAGGAAAGGGATGCGCCAGCCCCATGCGGCGAAGTCATCGGCCGGCATCAGCGCGCGCGTAGCCATGATCACGATCAGCGACAGGAAAAGACCGAGCGTGGCGGTCGTCTGTATCCAGCTCGTGTACAGGCCGCGGCGGTTGTTGGGTGCGTGCTCGGCGACATAGGTGGCAGCGCCGCCGTACTCGCCGCCGAGCGCCAAGCCTTGCAGCAACCGCAGCAGCACGAGCAGCACGGGCGCCGCGACGCCGATCTGATCGTACCCAGGCAACAGGCCCACCGCGAAAGTTGACACGCCCATGAGGGCCATGGTGACGAGGAAGGTGTTCTTGCGGCCGACGATGTCGCCGATGCGCCCGAACACCAACGCGCCGAATGGGCGGACCGCAAATCCCGCAGCAAAGGCGCCCAGGGCGAAGATAAACGCGGTGGTCTCGTTCACGTTGGAGAAAAAGTGCACAGAAATGACGCTGGCGAGCGCGCCGTAGAGATAGAAATCGTACCACTCGAACACGGTGCCGAG
>JAEWNX010000243.1 GCA_023461135.1 Pseudomonadota bacterium | reverse complement strand
GGCCTACCGTCTTTCAACTTCCGGAACCGATACGAGTTGAAGCACAATTGCCGGCGAGGGCGCCGGCGGTCCGAGTTGACCCCAGCCGCGACTCTGCGCAGCCCGGTTCAATGCCCGATACTGCGCATCGCCCGATCCGCCCCCGCGCCGCCTTGATCTACGATTTCGACGGCACGCTGGCGCGCGGCAATCTGCAGGAGCGCAGCTTCATTCCCGACATCGCCGGCATGAAGCACGCCGATTTCTGGATGGAAGTGAAGCGCCTGGCCAAGGCCGAGGATGCCGACGAAATCCTCGTTTACATGCACATGATGCTGGATCGCGCCCGCGCCGCGGGAAGGCCGGTCACGCGCAAGCAATTGCAGGAGACCGGCGCCGATCCGGATTTCTTCGACGGTCTCGATCACTGGTTCGAGCGCATGGATGCCTTCGCCGACGATCTCGGCGTCGAGCTCGATCACTACGTCATCTCCTCCGGCATCTACGAGATGATCGAAGGCTGCGCGCTGTTCGGGCGCTTCCGCCAAGTGTTCGCCTCGCGCTTTCTTTACGACAAGAGCGGCGAAGCGAAGTGGCCGGGCGTTGCGATCAACTACACGACCAAGACGCAATTCCTTTTCCGCATCAACAAGGGCATCGACAACGTCCACGACACCGAGGCGATCAATCGCTGGATGCACAATGATGCGCGCGCGCTGCCGTTCGAGCGCATGATCTTCATCGGCGACGGCGACACCGATATTCCGTCGATGAAGATGGTGACGAGCCAAGGCGGATGCGCGGTGGCGGTGCTCGATCCCTACCAATGGACCGAGCCGCGGAGCCTGGACAAGATCAGCCGTCTCATCGCGGAAGATCGCGTCAGCTATGTCGCGCCCGCGGACTACCAGCCGCAGAGCCAACTCGACGTCATCGTCAAAGGCGCGCTGGGCCGGATTGCGCGGCGCGCCGGGCTGCCGGTAGAGGCTTAGCCGCCTTCATCCCCCGCGGGCTGCTCAGGCGCTGGCGGCGGATAGGGGTCGCGCAGTACAGTGTCGATCCCGTACCGGTTGCCCATGTCGCCGCCGGTTACATAGACTGCGCCGCGAACATCGCCGGTGCAGACCCAGCCCGTATCCGAGTTCAGCCTGAGCCGGCGTCCCCACTCAAGATCGGACGCATCCTCGCTTGTGGTCAGCGTGTAGGTGCGGCTGCGGGTGAAGCGGACGCGGACGCTGTGGTCATCGACGATCGCGTATCGCCGCACGCTGCTCGCGCGGAAGCAATCGCGCCCGTCGCCGGGCCGCATGATCGGGCGTGGCTCGTCCGCGGCGGGGGTCTGCGCAACAGCGCTGCCCACGATAAGCGCTGCGCAAATCGCAAGAGCAGTCAATAGGCGCATGGGTTAGCTACCCTCCTGTCCGGGCGGCGGCGGATCGCGCGTGATCGAACTGATCGGATAGGTCCGATTCAGTGCGCCGCCGGTGATGTCGACGCCGCCGCGCGTGTTGCCGGTGCAAATCCAGCCCGTGTCGGAGCGCAGGGCGAGGCTCATTGTCCAATCGAGATCGTTCGCGTTCCACGTGGTGGTGAGCGTGTAGGTTCGGCTCGGATTGACCCGCACGCGGATGTTGTGATCGTCGATCACTTCATAGCCGGAAGCCTGCTCGGCGCGAAAGCAATCGCGGCCCGCGCTGACCGGATCGTCTTGGGTCTGATCGGCCGTCGTGCACGCACCGAGCGCGAGCACGGCTGCGGTGAGAAGAGCGGCTTCGAGGCGCATGATTTACTCCGAACTGACTAGCTTTGCGCCGCCGGCTCAGGCGCGCGCGCAATCGATTGAACGGGATACGTGGTGACGGGCTCGCCGCCGATGATGTCCACACCGACGCCACTGCCGGTGCAGATCTGTCCGGTGGCGGAACGCAGGCCGATACGTTGCGAATAATCCAGATTGTGCGTCGGCCAATTGGTGGTCAGCAAATAGCGTCGGCTCGCCCCGACGCGGACCTCGATTGTGTTCTGGTCGACGACATTGAAGCCGCTCACGCTTTCACTGCGGAAGCACTCGCGGCTGGCCGCAGCCCCCGCAGTGTCTACGCCGGCGCTGGCGCAGGCGGCGAGCAGGAGGGCGGAAGCGAAGAGACCGATGCGCCACATGGTTTTCACTCCAAGGCGGCGGCGACGATACGCCGCCTCGATTGTACGCACCGTCCCCGCTTTCGCGTCTAGCGCCGGCATGCGATAGCCGATCAATAATGAGTGAATTTGATGTCCCGCCCGCACGCGGCCAGCTCCTGCAACGCGAGAGCTTGGCGCCCTTCACCTGGTTCCGCGTGGGCGGGCCGGCGGACCTATTGTTTCTGCCCGCGGACGCAGACGATCTCGCCGCGTTCCTCGCGGCCTTGCCGGCGAGCGTTCCGGTTCTGCCGATCGGCGTTGGTTCAAACCTCATTGTGCGCGACGGCGGCATAGAGGGCGTAGTGATCCGCTTGGCGGGACGCGCGTTCGCCCAGGTTGAACCGCTCGACGGCGCGCGCATCCGCGCCGGCGCGGGGGCGCTCGATTCCATGGTGGCGAAGGGGGCGGCGAAAGCCGGGGTCGCGGGACTTGAATTCTATGTCGGCGTGCCCGGCACGATTGGCGGCGCGCTAACGATGAACGCGGGGTGCTACGGGCGCGAGACGAAGGATGTTCTCGTCGAAGCGACCGCGATCGACCGCAGCGGCAAGCGCGTCACGCTGAGCAACGCCGACTTCGGTTTCACCTATCGTCACAACGCGCTGCCTGAGGGTTTGATCTTCCTCGATGCGACGTTCCAGGGATCGCCGGGCGATCCCGAGACGATCGCCGCGCGCATGAACGAGATCACGACCAAGCGCGAAGCCTCGCAGCCGATCCGCGAGAAGACGGGCGGATCGACGTTCAAGAACCCCCTCGCGCCAAACGGCGAGAAGCTCTCGGCCTGGATGCTCAACGACGAAGCCGGCATGCGCGGCTATAAGCGCGGCGGGGCTCAGGTGAGCGAAAAGCACGCCAACTTCCTGATCAATACGGGCGACGCGACCGCTGCCGATATCGAAGGTCTGGGTGAAGAGGTCCGCGCCGCGGTGAAGGCCAAGCACGGCATCGAGCTCGAATGGGAAATCAAGCGCGTGGGACGGCCGGCCTGATGCGCATCATCCGCATGGCGTTCGGCGCGATCTTCGTGGCGGCGGGGCTATTGATGCTCGTCGTCGTGCTGCGCCAGGGCGGGATGAACGAGGGCCAAGCCATGATGGGCCCGCTGGCGCTGATGGGCGCGGGTGCGCTCGCGATCTCCAGCGGCCGCAAGCGCAAACCGTGAACGCGGGGGTCGACCCGCGCTGCAAATGCGCTAAAGAGCCCCCAATCTCAGAACCGAAGAGAGCCTCGTGAACCTGAAGCCCAATATTCTCGCCGCCATCGGCCGAACGCCGCTGGTGAAACTCAACAAGGTCGTGCCGAAGGACGCCGCCGAGGTGTGGCTGAAGTGCGAGTACCTCAATCCGTCAGGCTCGATCAAAGATCGCATGGCGATCTACATCATCGATCAGGCCGAGACGGCGGGGCTGCTGAAACCCGGCGGCACGATCGTGGAGAACACGTCCGGCAACACGGGCCAGGGCGTGGCGATGGTGGCGGCGGTGCGCGGCTATCGCTGCATCTTCACGATGCCGGACAAGATGTCGAAGGAGAAGCAGGATTCGCTGCGCGCCTACGGCGCCGAAGTGATCATCACGCCAACGGACGTGCCGGGCGATTCACCGGAGCACTATGTCAACGTCGCCAAGCGCATCGCCGAAGAAACGCCGGGCGCGTTCTATGTCGATCAGTATCACTCGCAGTGGAATATCGAGGCGCACGCGCTCTCAACTGGCAGAGAGATCTTTGAAGATACCGATGGCGGCAAGTTCGATGCGTTTGTCGGCGGCACAGGCACGGGCGGCACGGTGTCGGGCATCGGCCGCTGGTTCAAGGAGCATGCGCCGAAAGTGAAGATCATCGGCGCCGATCCGCTCGGCTCCGTGCACTATCATCACTTCCACA
>JAEWNX010000242.1 GCA_023461135.1 Pseudomonadota bacterium | reverse complement strand
GTTTACAGTACGCGACGAGGGGCCGGGCCTTTCGGTGCGGGGCTTGGCCTTTCCATCGTGCGAAGGATCATGGCCGCCCATAATTACGCCCTGAGCCAATCCTGACCGCCGCAAATCGTCCTTGATTTCGGCGTCTGCAAGGAGAGCAAGGATGAGCCGCCTTCCCCCGCATCTTGAGCGCCATGTCATTGAGCGCATCGGTTGGCTACGCGCGGCCGTACTCGGGGCGAACGATGGCATTGTAAGCACGGCTAGTCTCATTGTCGGGGTAGCGGCCGCCTCGGCGTCGCGCGGCGACATTTTGGTCGCCGGCACGGCCGGGCTCGTGGCTGGAGCAATGTCGATGGCCGCCGGCGAATTTGTCTCCGTGAGTTCACAGGCGGACGCGGAGAAGGCGGATCTCGCACGAGAAGCAAAAGAGCTGCGCGACGATCCTGCGTTCGAGCGCAATGAGCTCGCGGCGATCTATGTCCGGCGTGGCTTGGCGCCTGATCTTGCGCTGGAGGTTGCCGGGCAATTGATGGCCAAGGATGCGCTTGGCGCGCATGCACGCGACGAATTGCACATTTCGGAGGTCACCACGGCGCGGCCGATTCAAGCCGCGGGCGCGTCCGCGATCATGTTCGCTGCGGGCGCGATATTGCCGCTAACGGTTGTGCTGCTCCTTCCCAGCGACTTCATTGTTGTCGCCGTATCCGCGTCCTCGCTCTTATTTCTCGCGATTTTGGGAGCGGTGGGGGCTCGCGCCGGCGGGGCGCGGATGGGAACGGCCGTGGCGCGCGTAGTATTTTGGGGCGCGTTCGCGCTGGCCGCAACCGCTGGGATCGGGCGTCTATTCGGTGCAGTCGTCTAGCACATTATCGACGGCGTTACGCCCGCGTGCCTCGCGTCTGCTGTGTGGGATCGGGGCGATGGCGCGCCGCGATGGGACGGGGCGAACAGCGGGACGATTTGCGCAGCCTCAATGTGGGGGCGCTCTTTGCCTGATATGCGCATCGCTTTGGAGGTCGCGCTATGTTTCGTTCACTGATTTTGGTCTTTGTGACGGCGTTTTGGATGCTGGGTTTAGCGACGTCCGCCCAAGCTCATTGCGATGGCGTCGATGGCCCGGTCGCGACGGCGGCGCAGCGCGCGATCGAAACTGGAAACGTGAACCTGGCGTTGCCCTATGCGCCGGCGTCGGCCGAATCCGAGATCACCGCGAAGTTTGAGGAAGCGCGTCGTGTGCGTAACCGGGGACGTGACGCTCGCGCGCTGGCTGACCGCGCTTTCGTCGAAACCGTTGTGCGTCTTCATCGCATAGGCGAAGGGGCGAGTTACACTGGCCTGCGCCCGGCGGGTGTCGATTACGGCCCGATCATCCCTGCGGCCGAACAGGCCATTCAAACCGGCGACGTTGCGGCGGTGAGGGCTATCTTGCTGGAGCAGATAGACCATGGTTTGGCCGAACGTCTCGCTCACGTGCGGGCCATAAGCATTGTTGAACCGCGCAACCATGGCGATGTCGCAGCCGCTCGGGAACGAGTGAGCGCCGAGTTGGAATTCATCACCTACGCGGAAGGGTTGCGCCAAGGCTTGAGCGGGGCTGCCGAACATCACGAGTGATTGGTCACGAGCGGCGATCGGATTCGTGGCCGGTCCCTTACGTGAGCGAGGCGTAGGCGAGCCAAAGTGCGCTGCCCATGACAACGCCGCCTATGAGCAGCAGCAAGCCATCGCGCGCGAACAAGCCCAATCCTATGAACACGACGGCGATCCCCGGGGCGATCGGAGCAATGGGGATCAGTCCCAGCGGAAACGTTGCCATCGCCGCTAGGGCGCAGGCGAGCCCGGCAAGATTGGCGAAGGGCGGCTCTGAGAGGAATGTCAACCGCGGCTGCAAGATGCTGTCGATGCGCCTCGCCCAGGTCCGCATACTTTCGGCGCCTGATCGAATGGCGTCGCGCGATACACGCATGCGAAGGAGACTCGGCGGCAACCACGGTCGCTTGGCGCCAATAACGAGCTGCAACGAGAGGAACAGCGTCAGGCCCGCCGCAAACCAGGTCATTCCGGGGACGATTGTGGCAGGCGATATGGAGAACAGTCCGATAAGGAGCAGCAACGGCCCGTACGTTCTGCGTCCCGCCGCGGCAAGTACGTCGCCCACCGTTGCCTCGCGCTCTGCGCCCGCGTCGTGATTGTTGGTCATTAACGCGACGGCCTCGACGAGTTCTGCGAGCGTATGCGGCCGCGGCGCCTTTTCGAGTGGCGGAATGTGCAGTGGTATGTAGAGGCGCCTGCCTAGTTTGGGCGAAAGCGGCCACAGCTCTCCCTCCAGCCCCTGCATGATCCAGTCGCCGGGGTGGGCGCGCTGCGCGCCTTCGCGCGTCTGCACGATGCATGGATAGGACAGTGTGAAGTACCGATACTCTAGATCGCGCCGTTTCGCGTACGTCCCGTCGGGCTGGCGTTCGTAGGTTCGCTCGAACATTTGCCGTTGCACGACAGACGGGGCGCTGCGACGGCGTCTGACGATGTAGTGCTCGCCGGCGGTGTAATTGAGATAGCCTCGACCTGATCGAACCGCCCCGTCCTTAGTGGCGAGTTTGGCCCGCACCGGCCGCCCCCGGCGCGGCCGAACCGAACGCCAAGCAGCATCCAGCGGGGGCGCTGCGATGACGGGCAACCTCTCCGGCCGGCTGCCAAAGACAAAATCGAGAACCCCGGCAATCATGGGCGAGACGCTACTGCCGACCCTGCCTCTCGCCCTTGAGCCAGCGCAATCGGGGCGAAGCGCGCCCCGCTTGATCCTGCGCAACGTGCTCATCCGGGTGTGGCGCATTATGGAACAGTCGTTGGGAGATCACGATGAAGATGCACCTGCTAGCCTTGATTGCTGCGCTGGCGGCTGCGGGTTGCAGCGTTGCGCAGCCACACGAACTGGCGGGCCGCTGGGAGGTGCAGCAGATCGCGGGCGCATCGTTGGGGGAGGGCGTCCACATCTGGCTTGAGTTCGACCGCTCGGGCGAAGCCGTCAGCGGTTTCACCGGCTGCAATTCGTTTAACACGACGGCCGCCCTGTTCGACACGTCTGTCACCATTGCGACCCCCGTGGAATCCGCCGGCTCGTGCGCTACGCAGGCGGCTGAAGTGGATGAGGCCCGTTTCCTGGGCGTCCTGCCATCCGTGCAACGCTACATCCGCCGCGGCAATTCACTGGAATTGTTGCAGGCGCCGAGCGGTAGTGAAGCTCTGCTTCGCCTGCGCCGCGTGCAAGCGGCGGCGGATTGACGGCGTTCATGAGCGTGCGTCTCTCTTTCTTTGGAGCGGCCGGGTGCGTCACGGGCGCCTGCATGCTGCTCCAGACGCGCACTGCGCGCGTGCTGATCGACTGCGGCTTGTTTCAAGGCCCCAAGACACTCAAGACGCTCAACTACAGCCCGTTCCCGTTCAAGGT
>JAEWNX010000241.1 GCA_023461135.1 Pseudomonadota bacterium | reverse complement strand
GCCCGCGGCCGCCGATCGCGTGCTCGGCCCCGCGCTCATCAGCGTGTTCCATGTTGCGCTCGCCGCCTATGCGGTGCGCGGGCGCGTCGCCATGGCGCCGGCGCTTGTGGTCGCCATCGTTGCGCTGGTGCTCGGGGCGATCATCTATCTGCGCGCGCGCGAATATTTCGGACCGCTCGGGTGGTTGCTCTATCCCAGCTTGCTCGCCGCCGCGCTGGCGATCGTCATCTGCGCCATCGGCGCGCGTCCGCACCGCGACTGGGGTGTCAGGACAGCCGCCGCGGGCGCGATCGGCGCCGCAGTGCTCACCGGCCTCGCAGTGTTCTCACGCAACGACTGGAATGCGATCGACGCTTGGGCGCCCCTGTTTGCAGGCGGTCTGCTGCTCTACGCCGCCGCGTGGCGCGCCGCACGAGACGGCGCGGCGCCGCGCACGGAGCGCGTGATCGATTTTTGGGCCGGGGCGGGTTCGGCGCTCGTCCTGCTTGGCGTGGAATCCGCCTTTCCCGCCGAAGCGCGTACGGCAGCCCACGCCGGCGCGGCGCTGATGTTCGCGAGCGGCTTTGCGTGGCGCGGCTGGCGCGCGCTGCGCTACGCGGCGCTCACCGCCGGCGCCATCGCCGTCGCGCATGCGCTCGCGCCCTCCTTTATCGGCGCCACGCTCGCAGGACAGATTCCGATCTGGGGCGCGCTCGTCATCCTGCTCGTCGCCGCCCTGCTTTTGTTCGGCGCGGCATATTTCGCGACGGCCGAGCCGCGCTCGGCTTACGGCGAGGCGTTGTCCGCCGCGGGCGTCATCACCATCCTCATCGGGGTTTTTCTGATGTTGCGCTGGATGGCTGCGCGCGACGGAGCGCCGCTCGATGCGTTTAGCGAAAGCGCGCTGCGCGTGTTGGCGCTGATGGCCGCGGGACACATCACGATGGCGCGACCCGGCCAGGAATTGGGACGCATCGGCCGCTGGCGCGGGCATGTGTTGCTGGGGCTCGGCCTGCTCTACACGCTGCTCGTGCCGGCGCTGGCGATCAATCCGTGGTGGGGAACGACGCCGGCGATCGTGTCCGGCCCTCCGCTGCTCGATTCGCTCACGCTTGCGTTCGCGGCGCCCGCGGCGCTTTCACTGGCTGCGGCGCGGCGACTCTATTTCACGCAGCGCCCGTTCGCGCGCCTTTATGCCGTAGCGGGCGGCGTGCTGGCGCTTATTTGGGCCGTGCTGGAAGTGCGGCGCATAGCGCATGGCGATCAGTTGTCGAGCGCACCGGTGGGCCTGCTCGAGGGATCGGCTTACGGCCTCGTTTTCCTCGGCGCGACGCTCGCCGTGGCGAGCTTCGCCCGATGGCGCGCAGCCAAGCACGCCGACGACCCGTTCGCGCAAGATCTTCTGCGCGCGACCCGCACCATCGCCTGGGCGGGCCTGATCGCGGCAGGCTTGTTCTTGTTGATCGGCTATCATCCCTGGTGGGGCGCTCATGACGGCAACGCGACAGATAGGCTTCAAACTGGCCTTGCCGTGCTGGCACAAGCATTGGCCGTGGGCGCTGCGCTCGCTTTGGGACGCGCCCTTTCCATATCGCGGCAAACGGAACCGGCGCGCTTCGCAGCCGCGACGGCGGCGCTTCTGTTCGCGTGGAGCTTGGGGCACGCCGTAATCCGCTGGCTCTATCATTTCGGCGCGATGGACGATGGAGCGCCATTCGTAGGTCTCGAAGGATTTGCACACGCCCTTTGGCCGCTCGTCTTCGTGCTCGCGGGCGCCGAGATCACAGCGCGCGCACCCGGCCGCGACACCGTGCGGGCCTATTTGCACGACATAGAAGCGCTGTGGGCCGCCTCCGCGTGGCCCGCGCTGGGATTCGCGGCGTTAGGTTTGTGGCTGCTGTTCAATCCCTGGTGGGGCGCTCATCCTGCGCACCTCGCGACCCCGCTGTCGGCGGGCGCAGCACTCGCAGGCCTTGGCCTTGCAGCCTGGCTGGGCGTGTTGGTGGCGGGCCTCCCGCATCTGCGCAGGCCTGACTGGTTCGCACGCATCGCCGTCGCAGCCTGCATCTTTCATCTCCTCGTCGCCGCAACGCTCGCCGTGCGATGGATGCATCACGGCGCGGCCATGAGCTCTGCCGCGGCGGGCGAGGTGGAGCTCTGGATCTATTCGGCGGTGTGGGCGCTTTACGGCGCCGCGACGTTCTGGCTCGGTCTGCAGCGAAGCGATGCGCTCGTGCGCTGGAGCGGGCTTGCGATCCTGCTCATCACCACGCTCTATGTATACGTCCTCATCTTCACGCAGCTTACAGGCTTCATCCGCGCGCTGACGGCGATCGGGCTGGCGCTCGTCTTGTTCGTTGTCGCCTGGCTCGCGCGCACGTACCGCCCCGGCCCGAAATCCAGCGATCTGATCAACGTCACGCCAGCCGCGCGGCGTGAAAAGCGATATGGTCGGCGACAAAGGTCGCAATGAAGAAGTACGAGTGATCGTACCCCTCATGCCGGCGCAGCGTGAGCTTTTGCCCTGCGGTGCGCGCCGCCCCTTCCAACAACTCCGGCTTCAGTTGGGCATCCAGAAATTGGTCCGCTAACCCCTGGTCGATGAGGATGTCATCGAAGGGCTTGGCCTTACCTGCTTCCATAAGCAACGCGGCATCGTGGGCGCGCCACGTATTTCTGTCCGCGCCCAGATAGGCACCGAACGCCTTCTCGCCCCAAGGACAGCGCGTTGGCGAGGCGATCGGCGAGAACGCCGAGACGCTGCGGAACAGATCCGGGTGCTTCATCGCAAGCGTGAGCGCGCCGTGCCCGCCCATCGAGTGACCGAAGACGCTGCGTTGGGGCTTCAGCGCGAACGCGCCTTCGGCCGCCGCGATAAGGTCACGCGTGACATAGCGCTCCATCCTGAAATGCGCTGACCACGGCGGCTCGGTCGCATCGACGTAGAAGCCGGCGCCTTGGCCGAGGTCGTAGCCGGCGTCGTCCGCCACGCCTTCGCCGCGCGGGCTTGTATCGGGCGCAACGACGCCCAGCCCGGCTTGTGCAGCGGCGCCGTACGCGCCCGCCTTCGTCGTGAAATTGTCTTCCGTGCAGGTGAGGCCGGAGAGCCAGACGAGATAGGCGAACGGGCCCTTTCCCGGCGGCGTGAATACCGAAAAACGCATCGGCGTGCCCGTGCTCTCGCTCTGATGCTGGGCATAGGCGAGCATGCCGCCATGCACGCGATGCTGTGCTCTGATCTCGACCATGTCGGCACTCTGGTGGTGGCGCGCGTGGACCTTCTCGGCCACGTTTGATGACGTAGGGCGCGCGGCGCGCTTAGGCTAGCGCGCTGCCTTACGCTGCTTGCGCGCCCTCTGCCGCGCGCTTGGAGCGGGCGATCCAGGTGGCGACATCGTTCGCCGTTGGGGCCGGCGCCGAGCCCCAGACGCGCTGACCTTCATCCGAGAGGCCCCAGCGGGCAATGGCTTCGCAGAGATCGACGGCGTCATGCTGGGCAAGTTCGACCGCGTCGTTGACGCCGCACGCCACTAATGCTTGCGCTTCGCGCGATTTCAAACCGGGCACGGTGCACGCCAGCAAGGCTTGCGATTGCCAGTCGCGGATCACATCGGCGGAGATGTGGCGCGCATCGATGCGCTCCTCGCCCTCCTCCGGTTCGAGTTTGAGCAAATCTGCGATCGTGCGAACACCGGCGGCTTCGAGGCGCTTGGCGGTCTTCGGCCCGATCGACGGCGCCTGCAGGACCGGCGCGTTCTCAGACAGCGTGCAGCGCGGCATCGTTTTTTCTTGCTTTGCCAGCGGGGCGCCGTCCGGAAGCTCGCGCGCCGGTTTGATTGCTTTCACGCTCTTTGGGGACGCGGCGTCAATCGCCGGCGGCGCTTCGCGCTCTTCGGCATCGACCAAGTGAGAGCGTCGCGGCTGTTTCGGTTTGACAGGATCAGCCATCGCCTTGCCGGCCTTCGCGAGCTTGCCGCGCGCGGCGGCGCCTTGGCCGTGCTTGGCGCCGATCTCGCGCGGCCACTTCGCGTCGAGCGACGATAGCGGCGCCTTCAGCACTTCGGCCGCGTGCAGCGCGCGGACGTCCTTGTCGTCCTCGCACAACGTGCTCCGTACTTTGCCGGTGCGGCGGAATTCCTCGTATTGCGCCGCCACCAGCTTGCGTGTCTTTTCATCCTCGATCGCGCCGAGCACGCCTTGGATCGGCGCCTCCAGCGCCAGAAAGAAGGCCTGCAGCACGCCGCCCACCTTTGGCGGACGCACCGCCGCTTCTTCGAACGCCCGGTCCAGCACCCGCGCGAAGCCGGCGGCAGCCTGGCCAACTAAGGGAGCGATAGCGTCGATCGTTTGCTGGTCCAGACCGCCGAGCGGGTCCTTCGCGCCTTTGTCGAAATCGTAGTGCTCGATCACGAGATCGTAGTGCGCATTGGCGGCCTTCGCGCCGGCCTTGACCATCTGCTTCAGCCAGTCATCGCCGTTGGCGACGGCGACATCGGGATAGCCGCCGAGCTCGTGCTCGAGCGTTGCCTGGAAGGTTCGGTACGCCTTCGAGAAACTTCGCTCCACCGCCGCGTGGATGACGTTCTCTTCTTCGCTTTGCTGGGTGTGGAACGGCTGGTGCGGGTCCATGTAATAGTGGCTGAGCACGCCGGCCGACCACGCGGCCAATTTCCAATCGCGCGCGGCGAGCGCGCGCACCGTGCGGCGATACCATTCCTGGCACGCTTCGATCGCGCCGCCCCAATCCTTCTCGCGCACGTGCAGGACATGGTTCTTGAAGTCCTTGAACACGTCGTCGGGCGCCTTGGCGCCTTTGAGATATTCCACATGCTCGTGCAGGAGCAGGTTGCGCCACGCCTCCGCGTCACGCGTTCGCAAATGGCGCAGCGCATCGAGCG
>JAEWNX010000240.1 GCA_023461135.1 Pseudomonadota bacterium | reverse complement strand
AGCACGCGCTCGATGTCGGCGGCGTGCTCCGGCTTTTCGGCGGCGATCGTGACGGCCAAACCCATCCCCTGCTGCGGCGCGAGCGCTTAGGGCCGCTCGACTAACGCGTCAATCGCCGCAGCGGACCGCCGGGCGATCTCGGGTGCGGTTGCCAGTGATCGTGGGTCAGTCCATACCCGCGCCGCCTTGGCCGCCCTGCGCATCCCGTCCCTCGAGATTTTTCGCCATCGCGCCTACGCGCAGTTCTGGGCGGCGCGGTGGTTCTCGACATTCGCGGTGCAGATGCAGCTCACGGCGATGGGCTGGCAGGTCTACGACGCGGCGCGCGCGCACGGCCAATCAATCGCGGAATCGGCGTTTGTGCTTGGGCTCGTGGGCCTTGCGCAATTCCTGCCGCTCTTGGTGCTCTCGCTGTTCGGCGGTCAAGCGGCGGACCGCTACAACCGGCGGCTTATTCTGGTGGCGTGCTTTGCGTCTAAAGCGACGATCGCGCTGGGGCTTGCAATTGCATCGCGCTTTGGGCCGGACATCGTCATCCCAGCGGTGTTCGCCGCCGCGATCGGCGCCGGCGCGACCAACGCGTTCATGCCGCCGGCCGCCAGCGCCTTGTTGCCAATGCTGGTGCCGCGCGAAGAGCTGCCGCAGGGCATCGCCTGGTCGTCGCTGGCGTTTCAATCGTCGCTGATCGTCGGCCCGGCGGTGGGCGGCTTGATCTACGCGTTCGGACCCGTCGTGCCCTATTCGGCCACGTCCGTGCTGCTGCTGATCGCCGGCGCGCTGATGCTGACGCTGAAAACGCCCAAACAGCCACCGGTGCAAGATGCGCGTACGCTCAGCATGATCGCCGAAGGACTGCGCTTTGTCTGGAAGCAGAAGATCGTGCTCGGCGCGATCTCGCTGGACCTCGTGGTGGTGCTGCTCGCGGGCGCGGTGGCGCTGCTTCCGGTGTTTGCACGGGACATCCTGCATGCGGGACCGAGCGAACTCGGCATTCTGCGCTCGGCGATGGGCGTCGGCGCCGCCACGGTCGCCCTGTGGCTCGCGGTCAAGCCGCTGCGCAGGCGGGTTGGATTCTGGATGTTCGGCGCAACCATCGTGTTCGGGCTGGCGACCATCGTGTTCGGTCTTTCGGAATCTCTGTTGCTCACGGCGCTGGCGCTGGCGATCGCGGGCGGCGTCGACATGATTTCCGTTTTCGTGCGCCAGACGCTGATCCAGCTCAACACGCCCGACGAGATGCGCGGACGCGTCGCCGCGGTGAGCTTCGTGTTCATCTCGGCGTCGAACGAGTTCGGCGATTTCGAAGCGGGCTTGATGGCGCGCATCTTTGGGCCGGTGCTGGCGGTGACGTTGGGCGGCGCCCTTGCGGTCGGTGCGTCTCTGGGCTGGATCAAGCTCTTCCCCGAACTGGCAAAAGCCGACGGCTTCGAGCCCTCAACCCTTCCCCCCGAAGCGCAATCCGCTGTAAGCGTCGCGCAAGAAACGGAGAAAGCCGGATGAGCGTGCTGAAGGGCAAGGTTGTCATCGTCACCGGCGGCGGCAACGGCATTGGCAAGGAATGCGCGCTGCTCGCGGGCCGCGAAGGCGCGGCCGTGCTGGTGAACGATCTGGGCGGCGGCCTCAAAGGCGAAGACGCGGGCTCGGCCGGGCCGGCTGAAGAGGTGGCCAAGCAAATCCGCGCTGCGGGCGGCACGGCGATCTCGAACTCCGACAGCGTGAGCGAGTACGACGCTGTCGCGGCGATGGTGGCGCAGGCGAAGAAAGAATTCGGCGGTCTGCATGCCGTGATCAATCCGGCCGGCATCTTGCGCGACGGCATGTTCCATAAAATGCCGCCGGAAGACTGGAAAGCGGTAATCGACGTGCACCTGCACGGCGCGTTCAACGTCACGCGCGCTTCGATCGAGCATTTCCGCGAACAGCAGGACGGTAGCTATGTTCTGTTCACGTCCACTTCAGGCCTGATCGGCAATATCGGCCAAGCGAACTATGCGGCGGCGAAGCTTGGAGTGATGGGCCTGTCCCGGATTATTGCGATGGAGAACCTGCAGAAGAACGTGCGCTCGAACATCATCGCGCCGTTCGCGTGGACGCGCATGATCGCGTCAATCCCGGTGAAGGATGAAGCGAGCGCGGCGCGCGTGGAGCGAATGAAGAAGGGCATGCGCGCCGATCAAGTGGCGCAGCTGGCGGTGGCGTTGTGCGCGGACGGCGCGAAGGAGACGACAGGGCAGATCTTCGCGGTGCGCGGCAACGAGGTGTTTCTGTTCAACCAGCCGCGCCCGGTGCGCGCCCTGGGACGGACCGAAGGCTGGACGCCGCAGACGCTGATCGAGCAGGCGCTGCCGGCGCTGAAAGCAAACTACACCGACGCCGGCGCATCCGCGTCGGTGTTTCCGTACGATCCCGTCTGAAGAGCCGACATGCGCGCGCTTCTCTCGCTGCTCTTCCTCGCTGCCTGTACGACGGCGCCGCCGGCGGCTGAAGCGCCGCGCAACTACCTTGCGGGCACGAGTTGGCTTCGTGTCGACGACGAAGAGGCCAATCCGCACGGCGCGACCATGGCGTTCACCGAGAACGGCGCATCGGGCTACACGGGCTGCAATCGCTGGTTCACGTCCGTGACGCATGCCGGCGAGGGGCTTGATTTCGGCAATATCGGCACCACGCGCATGGCGTGCCAAACCGGGATGCAGGCGGGGACGGAGCGGCGCTTTCTCGAAGTGCTCGAGGCGACGCGTTACGCGCACTACGACCAGGACGCGCTGGTGCTGCTCGACGCGCAGCAGCACGTAATCGCGCGCTTCAATCGGGCCGAATGATGCGCGCGCTGCTGGTCGCACTTCTGCTCACGGCCTGCGTGGCGCCCCCGCCCGCCAAGACCAGGCCTGATCAGCGCCCGCTCGCCGGGACGCGTTGGGTGATGATGATGGACGACGCGGCGCGCCGCTCGCCCACGATCGAGTTTCGCGAAGCCGGCCGCGCAAGCGGCTTCAGCGGCTGCAATCAATGGTTCGCGCAAGTGGATCGCGTGGGCGGGGGCCTGCGCTTCGACGCAATCGGCATGACGCGGCGCGCGTGCGAACCGGCGGCGATGGAGGTCGAGCGCGATTTCGCCGATCGCCTCGAACGTACGCACGCCGCGCAGGTCGAAGAAGACACACTGACCCTGACGGGCGAGGACGGCGAAGCCGTCGCCCGCTTCGAGCGCGTGCGCTAAGGCGTCGCCGGCGTTGTCGTCGCGCTATCCGTCGCAGCGGCGGTCGGGACTTGGCGCGGGCAAAGGTCCACACCGGCCGCGCTGGCGCAATTGACGATCGACACGTCAGCGGCGCCGGGCGCGTAGACCACGAGCCAGTGCTCGCGCGGATCCATCCGCGTCATCGTGCGCAGCTCGCCGCAATTGATGGAATAGACCGCAGCGCCCTTGTACGCGGCGTAGACTGAATCGGGCGAGACGTTGTCCGGGATCACGCCACGCGACTCGGTGGCGCGCACGGCGCGGCAGACCGGCTGCGATTCCGGGTGCGCCTGCTGATACGCCGCCAAGTCCTGATAGGCCGTCACGAGTTGCTGCTCCGGCCCCTGCGCCTGGATCATTTCCATGCGCGATTGCGGCGCGGGCGGCGCCTCTTCCTTCGGCGCTTCAGCCTGTCCGCAGGCGGCGAGCGCCAAGGCTGCGCAGACGGCAAAATGGTGCGGTTTCATGAGATGGCCTCCCTGGCCGCTGTTCCACTCGCCCAGCGCCCACTCGTCAAGTCAAAGCTCATGGTGTCAACGCTGTGCCTTGCGTGGTCGGGCGCACGCGCCACATTGGCATGAAAGAGGCAAGCTATGATCGACAAACGTTCCTTTGACAGCCTGGGGAAATTCGACGCCGATTGGCTGGCGGCGCGCTATCATTTCTCCTTCTCCGGCTATCGCGACCCCAAGCGCGTCCAGTGGGGCGCGCTGAGGGTGTGGAACGACGACACCATCCAGCCCAAAACGGGATTTCCCCCGCATCCGCACTCCGACATGGAGATCATCACCTACGT
>JAEWNX010000239.1 GCA_023461135.1 Pseudomonadota bacterium | reverse complement strand
CGTCGAAACGGCCGCCGCGACGGCCGTGGATACCGCCGCATCCACACCCGCCGGCCAATCGACAGTCGCTGCACTCACGCCACCGCCGAAGGCGACGCCGCCAGGCGTATCGGCGCTGCTGGCGATCGAGGTTGCGCGCATCGAAGCGGGTGGGCCGTCCGTGCTCGCGGGGCGCTCGCCGCCGAACCACAAGGTGACGATCCTCGCCAACGGGCGAGAGATTGCGAGCGTGATCGCGACGGACGAGGGACAGTGGGCGGCCGTTGTGCCAGACGGCATTGCCGAAGGGCCGCTCGAACTTTCGATCGTCTCGGAGCCAAAGGAAGGCGGCGCGCTTGTGCGTGGGGCCGCCCGTCAACTCGTGGTGCCGCCGGCCGGCCCCGCGCTCGCATCGGCGGCGCCGTTGCCTGCGCGTCCGCAGGCCAAGCCCGCGTCGGCGGAGAACCGAGGCCCCGCGCCCGTAGCGTCGCCACGGCCTATCGAGCGCCCACAGGCTCAGGCTCGACCTGCAGATGGCGAAGACGTAGCGAGCAAGCGCGCACTTGCCGAGTTCGAGGCTCTGGTCGCACGCACGCGCAAAGAAATGTCTGGGCAGGAGACCCCGCGCGCCGCAGCCACGGCGGGCAGTGGTGCTGCCGCCGCGCCTATGGCTGAAGGATCGAAACCGTCGCCAACGGCGGTTCCGTCGGCGGTGTCTGCTGCATCCGTGCGCGCGGTCGAGGGCGCTGCGGGTGCCTCTGTCCCAACGGCATCCGAGACGAAGCTCGCAGGCGCCATGCCGTCGGCAACGCGGCCGTCGGTACCCGCAGGGGCAACGCCTGCTGCTGTCCAAGCGCCAATACCGCTGCCTATTACGTTCGCCAGCAACAGGGCGGTGCTCACGCCGAATGGTGAAAAGGCTGCGTCCTTGCTGGCCGAATATCTGCGCTTGAAGCAGCCGGCCGGGATCACGCTTTCGGGGCACGCCGATGCGCGCGGGCCCGACAGCTACAACATGCGCCTGTCGCTGCGGCGCCTCGAAGCCATCCAGCGTTATCTCCGGGCGGCGGGATACTCTGGTCAACTGTCGCTCGTGCCGCGCGGCAAGCGTGATCCCTACCAGGGCATCGACAGACGGCGTTTGCCTTTGCGCGAGATCCAGCAGGCCGATCGCCGCGTCGAGTTGCAATTGACGCCTTAGCGCGCTCGCATGGCGCCAAAGCTGCCGCATCCCGTTCCCTACCAGGGCTCGAAGCGATTGCTCGCGCCGCGCATCGGTGCGTATGTGCCGCGTGACGTCGAGACTTGGTTCGAACCTTTTGCCGGCTCGGCAGCCATGACGCTGTGGGCGCTCGATGCACGCGTCGCGCGCCGCTACGTCATCGCCGATGTGCTGGCGCCGATCGCCGAACTCTGGAAGTCGATCATCGTTTCGCCCGAGGCGACAGCGCAGCGCTATCGCGAGATCTGGGAGGGGCAGAGGCCCGGCGATCGCGACTACTTCAATGCCGTGCGGGCGCGCTTCAACGTTGAAGGCGATGCCGTCGACCTGCTCTATCTGATCTGCCGATGCGTCAAGAATGCCGTGCGCTTCAATGCGGCGGGGCAGTTCACGCAGTCCGTCGACCAACGGCGGCGCGGCATGGATCCTGCGCGCATGGCGGCGGCAATCGAGGGCGCCTCTGAGCTCATGCGCGGGCGGACAGAGGTCCGTCAGGGCGACTGGCTGGCCACGACAAGCGATGCGGGCGCGCGCGACTTCGTCTATCTCGATCCGCCCTATCTCGGCACGAGCGTCGGGCGCGATCGGCGCTATGCGCGCCAGCTTCAGGAGGCGGACCTGATTGCCGGTCTCGAAAGCCTGCGCGCGCGCGGCGTGCGCTTTGCGCTTTCCTATGATGGGATGACAGGCACCAAGACCTATGGCGCGCCGCTGCCGGATCGGCTCGGCCTCACACGCCTGCTGCTGGATGCGGGGACATCCGCACAGGCGACACTTTCGGGCCGCGCCGAGCGGACAATCGAGAGCCTTTATCTCTCGCCGGGCATCAGGCCTCCATCCGTCCTTTGTTCCGCTCGGCAAGAAGCGGGCGAACCATCTTCTTGAAGCGCCATGCCTCGGCATCGTGCAGATAGCCCGAGAGGCAGAACGAGTGACAGCCTATGTCGATGTACTGCTGGAGCACGTTTGCGCACTGCTCCGGATTGCCGACGATGCAGATGCCGGCGCCCGGCCGCGCGCGCGTGAGACCGGCCCATAGATTGGGCGCGATCATGTCGCCCATAGTGCTGCGCAGCTCCTGCACGCGCTGATTGGCGACGGAATGCGCGTAGTGCTCGCGGATGTAGCGTTCGCGCTCCTCGGTGATGTTCTTGATGAGGCCGTTGGCGGCCTCCCACGCATCGGCTTCGTTCTCGCGGCAGACGATCTGCAGGCGCATGCCGAAGCCGATCTCCTTCTCGCGCCCGTGCTTTGCCGCCATGTCGCGGATCTCGGCCATGTTGGCGCGGATGCGGTCGTAGGTGTCGCCCCAGAAGAGATGCACGTCGGAATGCTTGGCCGAGATCTCCCACGCCTGGCGGCTGCCGCCGCCGAGATAGAATCGCGGATGCGGCTTCTGCAGCGGATAGGGGCGGATCTGCGCCTTGTCGAGCTTGTGGAACTTGCCGTCGTAGGTGACCGAATGCTGCGT
>JAEWNX010000238.1 GCA_023461135.1 Pseudomonadota bacterium | reverse complement strand
CGGCAAGGGCGGCTTCAGGCTCGCGTGCGCGCCGAAATACGAAGCGGCCACCTATTGCGCGCAGCGCCACGATCCGTGGGAAGCGCTGCGCAAGGTGACCGACCCGACGGTGTTGCTGCGCGCGGAGACAAATTCCACGATTTCAGAAGCGGCGATGCATCGCGTGGCGGCGATCAAGCCCGATGCGCGCGTGGCCACCGTGGAAGGGGCGGGCCACATGCTGCCGATGGAGCGCCCCGACAGAGCGCGCGCGGCGATCGAGACGGCGACGCTGCTCGCGAAAGCGGGCCGCAAATTCCACGATGCCGAATTTGAGTAGCGCGCCTTAGCGGCGCATCGTCACCGTGATGCCGGTGAAGCTTTGGTCCTGGCTGAAGGATTCCGAGCCGATCTGCGTCGACTCTTCACGCTCGACGTAAGCCAGCGAGGCTTGCACGCCGTTGCGCTCGTATGTGACGCCCGCGGACATGTCGCCGATTTCGACTTGCTCTTGCAGCGCGAACGCATCGCCGCGGCCGCCGAATTCGGTGCGCGCGCCGGGCCGCCAGGTCAGCGCTTCGTTGTCCGAGGCGACGAAAGCGTAAACCGATGAGCCTTGGTTGTTGGCGCTGCCGCGCTCGACGAGGCCGCGGCCTACGCGCAATTCGGAGCCGCTGCCGCGCCGGTCGATATCGCCGTTGGCGTCCGAGCCCAGGGTGGCGCGCTGGGCGACCGAGACATCGACCGGGGAGTCGCCGCCGCCCGCGGAGAGCTCGAGCTCGAGCCGGCGAGGACCTTGCACTTCGGGCAGCCCGTCCTGCCCGCTTGGAGAGAAACGCACCGCCGCGTCATCGCGTACGGAGAGATCGAGCGCGGGGGATTCGGGGTTAAGATTGGCGGGATCGGCGAAGCTGACGTCGCTGCCCGGCGCTTCCTGCGCGCCGGCGAAGCCAACGCCGATAAGCGTCGCCGCGAGCGCCCCACCTGCCAGCAGGGCATTCCGGAATTTGCCGGGCCGACCCATCAAAGCCTCGTTCCGATACGTTTCCGCGGAGGCAATGCATATTGGCTGCCACAGGTTCCGGCGTCTGTTAAGCCTTGACGAGATCGACATCCGTGGTCCCCCAGCTTGCCTCCAGGTGTGGGATTAGTGCCGCATGGTTAGCGTGAAGCCGGCGAAGTTCTCGTCCGCCGTGTAGTTTTCGTTGCCCGCCTGCACGCTGATTTCGCGCTCGACATAGGCAAGGGAGGCCTGCCAGCCGTTCGCTTCGTAGGTGATCCCGGCCTGCATATCGCCGATCTCCACCCGATCCTGCAGTGCAAACCCGGCCTCGGAGTTTCCGAAGTCGGTGCGCACGCCCGGCCGCCAGATCAACGCCTCGTCCTCGGACGCAGCGAAGAAATACCATTTGGGTTCGCTGGAGGGCGCATCGCGCCGCATGCTGCGCAAGCCGCGGCCGAGCCGGAGTTCGGAGCTGCGGCTTTCGCGTTCCAGATCGCCCGCCTGGTTGAAGCCAAGCCCGCCGCGCTGGGCGAACGAAACGTCGAAACCCCGCGGCGCGCTGGCGATCAGCGCCACCTCGTAGCGGCGATAATTGTCGTCCTCGCGCGGGCTTGGATCGGCCGGCGACAGCCGCGCAAAGCGGGGTTCATCGCCTTGGCCGATGCTGATTTCAAATCGGTTTGTGAACGCTTCGGAGGGATCGGCGAAATTCACGCCGCTCGCACCGACGTAGGTAGCTGTGGGTCCGGCCGCGTCTTCGGCGGTCGCTACATTAGCCACAACACTCAGGAAACCCGCCAACCCAACGACCACGAGCCTGCGTAGAAGCATCGCGATCTACCTCCCATCAGATGAGCTTGCGGTAAGTATGGTTACTGAATCGTTGCCGCGTAGGGAGGGAATCTGCAGTCGAAAAACAGTGGATAGCGTCGCTATTGCGTTGCGCCGGGCGGAATGAGCGTGCGCTGCATGATGACGACGTCGAGCAGGCGGCCGAACTTCTCGCCGACATTGGTCAGCGTGCCGACGTGCTTGAAGCCGAGCTTCTTGTGCAAGCCGATGGAGGCGGCGTTATAGCTGTCGCCGATGAAAGCGAGCGCTTCGCGCGCGCCGTCGGCGCGGAGCGTCGTTAACACTTCGCTCAGCATCAGCGCGCCGGCGCCTTGGCGCAGCGTGGTGGGCGCGGCGTACACCGAAACCTCGAAGGTCCCGGCGTAGGCGGGGCGATCGCGATAAGGCGTGGCGTAGGCGAACCCCATCACCCGGCTCAGGTCGCTCGCCGGCGAGGCCACCACGAACGGGCAGCCTTTCTCGACAATGCGGCTCCAGCGGCCGGTCATCTCCTCAAGGCTGGGCGGATCGAGTTCGAACGAGCCGGTCCCCGAAAGGACGTGGTGGGCGTAAATGAGCTGAACAAATTCAAGGTCCTGCTGGAAGCAGGGGCGGATGATCAGGGCGGGGCGGTCGGCGCTCATGGGACAATCCGTCCGGTGGCGCGCGTTGGGCGCGCGGGTCAAGGGCGTTCACGGGATGCCAACCAGCCCAGGGTAAAATCGGAAGCGAAATGGTTAAGGGGTGGGCAAGAACTGCCCGGGCTTTGGGCTTGGGGTTGGCGGTCGCGGCGTTGGCCGCGTGCGCCTCCATGCCTGCGCCGGTCGGCGGCGGGGTCATGGCGCAAGGGCCGTCGGCGGAGGAGCCGAACGAGTTCGGCGCATCGCCGCGCGTTGTGGACTACGCGGCCAACTTGCAGTGCGTGCCGTTCGCGCGCGATGCGTCCGGTATCGCCATCTATGGCAACGCAAACACCTGGTGGCGCCAGGCGGCCGGACGCTACGCACGCTCGCATACGCCGGCGCCTGGCTCGGTGCTGGTGATGCGTGGCTACAACAATCCGGGCCGCGGCCACGTCGCGGTAGTGCGGCGCATTGAATCGAGCCGTGTGATTTTCGTCGACCACGCCAACTGGCTGAACGGCGGCGAGATCAGCGTCGGCGTGCCCGTGCTCGATGTTTCTCCGAACAACGATTGGAGCGAGATCCGCGTCTGGCACATTCCTGGCGGCCATTGGGGCGGGCGCATTTATGCGGGCGAAGGCTTCATCCACCCGTTCACATTGCACGCGGCGATGAGCTGAAGCTCTGCGTTAAGATGTGTTGATGATCAAAAGAGATTAGCGTTAACTCTGTTAGTCAGCGCGCAGAACAACATCTAGTCTTGCTGCGTTTTGTTTACCATAGCAAACAGACCTTTCTAAGAGTTCAGCCGCGCTATTAGGTCTTCTTTAACTGCGGTCGCGCGTTTCTGTGTATCAGTTTGGGGCATGGGCCCGCCTGGGCATCACAGCGCATGTTAGATACCCGCGCGATTCTTCTCGCGGCTACGGCCGTTGTCGGCTTCGCCGGCCTACCGACCGATGCCGACGCGCTGACGCCGCTGTCAATGGATCTTGCCATTGATCCGGACGTCACCGTGGGACCTTCAGAACACGCCACACTGGCGCCGCGTGCGTTCGAACGCGCGCCAGACGCAGCGTACGAACCGATCGCTCGCGTCACCAACAGCCGCGCGCGTTTGCAGTGCGTGCCGTTTGCGCGCCGCGAAACTGGCGTCGAGATCTATGGCAACGCCAACACGTGGTGGCGCCAGGCGCAGGAGCGCTATGAAACAGCGCAGGAGCCGGAAGAGGGTGCGGTGCTCGTGCTCGAGGGCTACGCCACCACGAGCCGTGGCCACGTCGCGGTCGTGAGGGAAGTGGTGTCGCCGCGTCTGATCATCGTCGATCACGCCAACTGGCTGAACCGCGGCGAGATCACGCGTGACGTGCCGATCATGGATGTGTCGGAAGCCGGCGATTGGAGTGAAGTGCGCGTCTGGCATGTGCCGGGCCGCCACTGGGGCGGGCGCACCTACAACGTGCAGGGCTTCATTCTGAACATTCTGACCGAAGCCGGGCGCACGCAGCAGGCGGCGCAGCACGCCGAACTCGCAGCCAGCGACGTTCCGGTCAGCTAGGCCTCGCCATCCACTTTAGGCGCGGGGGGTTGGGACGCCGCTTCGCGAGCCGCGCCACCGTCCATCACGCCGTAGCTTTGCGATTTGCGCCCTGTGTCGGCTTGGTTGAAGCCAGATGCGGACAGGCCGAGGCGCAGAAGTTCGCGGACGGCCGCCGCGCGGCTCGGCATACGGCGGGAAAACCGCCAATCATCCAAGACCTTGAGCTCATCGTCCGTGAGCATGATCTGCAGGCGTTCGCCGCGGCTGATGTCCGACATCGCTCTTCCTCGAATTCTCACCCTAGAAGTGGGAACTCGCTAACAATGAGTAAGCTACTCAATGGTTCCTTTTTCCGCCAAACACTTTTTCTTGTGCAAGCGCGCCCATCGCGCAGAACGCACATTCAAGTAATTTGAAGTATTTGAGGGGGATCAAACCGGTAATTTTGGCAAAGAAATATTACTTCGCACTACATTCCGACACGCTCTGCTTATAGTTTTTCTTCTGCCGCTCCTGCATTAGTGCATTCCGACTTGGAATTCTGGTGGGTCGAGGCGCGCTTCAAGGACGCGAACTCCATGGAAGATCGTCATCAGGTTAAGGACATCCGGGCGAAGCTTGTTGCCTGGCTGCGTGAGGCCTTCGGCACGCCGGCGGCTTCGACTTCGTCGCTAACTCATCCGCGCAAGATGACGCCGATCGACGACGTTGTTGCGCGTGTAGGACGTGACCCTGCTTCACCAGCTCAAAACGACAGCGCTGTGCAGTTTCATCGCGTGTGAAGCCGCACTAGCTTGCGCCCGTTGGCATGGGGATGCCGACGGGCCTTTGCCGCACGGTAGCGGCTTCGGCCGCGCAAGCGGGAGGGGATCATGGGCAACACGGCGACGGCGGCTGTCGGTGTTCAAACGCCCGCGCAGAAAACCAAGTCCAAGCGCGCGCCGCGCGGCGGCATTGGCTTGTTTCGCTGGCTGACTAAGAACCTCGTCTGGGAATTGTTCATTCTCGCCTGCATCGTCGCGAACGCAGCGATCCTCGGTTACGACGCGCACTTCGGCGAGAGCAATCCGTACCACGCTCAGATCGAGCGCTGGAACATGTACTTCCTCTATATCTTCACCGCGGAAATCGTGCTTGAGTTTCTCGCCGACGGGCCGCGGCGCTATTTCCAGCGCGGCTGGAACGTTTTCGATCTCCTTGTGGTCGGCTTGAGCTATGTCGCGGTCAATCCGGCGATCTCCGCTCTGCGGACGCTGCGCGTCGTGCGCGTTTTCCGGCTGATTAGCGCGGTGCCGCAAATGCGCCGCGTCGTCGAAGCGCTATTCGGCGCGATGCCCGGCATCATGGCCACGCTCGCGATCCTGGCGATCGTCTTCTACATCGGCGCCGTGATGGGCACGACGCTGTTCCATCAAGAGCCGGGTTTCCGCGATCTCGGCGAAAGCGCGCTCACACTGTTCGCGCTGTCGCAGTTCGACGGCTGGGGCGAGACCATCGGCCGGCTGCAGCCCAAATACCCGTACGCGTGGTTCTTCGTGCTGAGCTTCACGGTGATCGCCGCGTTCGCGGTGTTGAATCTCTTCATCGGCGTAATCGTCGACGCCGTGCAGCAAGCGCCGCGCGAAGCAATCAAGGACGAGCTCGGCGAAATCGAAAGCGACGTCGAAGTGATCGCCGAGGCGCAGGAAGACGCCGCGGTGGTGCAGCGCCGTTTGCTGGAGGAAATCCGCGGGCTGCGCGCTGAAGTGGCGACCCTGCGTCAACAGCCGCCCCCGTAAAACCCGGAACGGGCGGTTACGGCCACGCGCTTTGGCGGCAACCTGAATCTGGCTTTGCGGTCGACGAGAGCGACAATGCGAACGGCCGGCCTGGCGCTGGACCGCCGCGGCCACTTGCTGGTGGCGGACTTGTCGGGAACGTGGTCTGGCGTGTGAGTCCGGCGCGCTAAGCACGAGGGTGGCGTCCCGGTGCGGCATCGGCGAGAATGGGCCTATGTCCGTCTGGTCACGCATTGTGGAACTGGCCGCCCGCGCCTTCGACCCGGAGGCCGATCCGCCGGAATTCAATGAGGAGTGCGCGCCGCGTCCCAACGACGTGGGCTTCACGGCCGCCGTTATTGGCCTCGCGGCCAAAATGGCGAAGGCCGATGGCTGCACGACCGAAGCCGAGATGGCCGCCGCCGCCCAGGTGTTCCGCCCGCCGCCGGGCGAGGAGGAACACTTCCAGCGCGCCTTCATGCTGGCCCAGCAAACCGTCCTAGGATTCGATTCCTACGCCAAACAGATCGGACGAAAGTACCGCGCGCGGCCCTGTCTGCTTGAGGACGTGCTGGACGGGCTGTTCCACATTGCGGGGGCCGACGGCGCAGTCTCGGACGCCGAGTTGGACTATCTGGAAGAAGTGTCCAGCCATTTTGGCTTCAGCGAGATGGAGTTTCGCCGGATCAAGGCGACCAATCTCGGGCCCGACGCGGGCGATCCCTACGCGATCCTCGGCCTGTTGCCGGGCGCGACCATGGACGAGGTGCGCCACGCCTGGCGCCGCGCCGCCGCCGAAAACCATCCTGACCGCATGCTGCAGCGGGGTGCTCCGCCCGAGTTCGTCGAGATCGCGCGCGACAAGACGGCGGCGATCAACGCAGCATACGCACGCATTCGTGAAG
>JAEWNX010000237.1 GCA_023461135.1 Pseudomonadota bacterium | reverse complement strand
ACGCGGGCGACGAACAGGAGCGCGAAAGCCGCCGCGAGGAGAAGGAGCGCCAGGAGCATCGGATAGGCCGCGTAGCACGCCCGCCGGGGCGGCGTCAGAACTTCAGCGGTTCGCCTTCGAGACCGGGGAGCTTGAGGGTGATGAACAGGTCCCGGAGTTCCTGCCGGGCCGCGACGTGCCCCATCTTCATTTCACCCTCGGCGCCCTCCCCGTCGAGATCGAGGAGAGTCAGCCCCTGCGGGAACAGCTCCCGGAAGATGACCCGCTCGGACAGGCCGGGGGCGAGCCGAAAGCCGATCCGGCTGGACAGCGTGGCGAGCGCCTGGCCGACCTTCTGCTTGTTCTTGGCTTCGATCTTGGACGCCGAGGTGCGGTTGCGCAGGACCACCCAATCGATCGGCGTGCGAACCGCGAGCGCCTTCTTTTTGCGGCTGTTCCAGACCATCTCGCTGTAGATCGATGGGCGCACGATCTCGGCGTGGTTCGCGTCGATGTCGCCGAGCAGATCGAAGTCGACGAAGCTGTCGTTCAGCGGCGTGATCAAGGTGTCGGCGAAAGCGTGCGCGAGCCGAGCGAGGTGGGAGTCGCCGCCGGGACTGTCGATCACGATGAAATCGCAGGTTTCCGACAGGCGGCGCAGCGCAGCGCGGAACGCGCTTTCCTCTTCCGCTTCCGCCGCGTCGAGCTGGCGTTCGCGGCTCTCTGACAGTTCAAAGATCTGCGGCAGCGGGAGCTTCGCGCCCCGCGCAGCGATCCAGCGGGCGCGGTTTTCGATATAGCGGGTGAGCGAGCGTTGGCGAATGTCGAGGTCGATGACCCCGGTGCGGCGGCCCATGCGCATCAGCGCCACGATGACATGCATCGCGACCGTCGACTTGCCCGCTCCCCCCTTCTGATTTCCGACCACGATCACGTACGCCTGGCGCGGCGCTGGCGGCGCGGCCGGCTCGAAAGCGTGCGCAAGGCTCATCGCCCGCCCGCGCGAACGGGCGTTGCAGCCGAACGAGACGCAACGCCAAGACACATGGACGCAATGCTTCGTCCATCGAGGTTAAGGCGCGCTTAAGCGTGCGGCGTTAACGGCGCCGCGCCGCAACTGCGGCTGCTTCGGCTTCCGCGATGCGCGCGACTTCTGCCGGGTCGCAGATCGGCTCGACCTCCGTGAACCGGAACGCGGTGGTGACCTCGGTTTGCGAAAGCAGCGCAGACATTTGGAACATCTGCGTTCCGCTATCGGTCAGCGCAAAGCCCTCCGAGCCCGGAATGAACGAGTTGCGCAGCAGCGCGCGATGCACGCGCACGATGCCCAGCGCGCGAACGGCGGTTCCGGGCGGCGGCTCGCGCAATGTGCTCGCAAGCACGCGGCCCGTCTCGCGGGAGACTTCCAGCTCGCCGACCAATTGCTCGATGATGCCGACGCCGGTTTGGTCGGCGGCGCGCTCAGGGATCATTCGCGGTGCGAAAGAATAGACGAAGCGGTCCGGATGCTCGGAGCTCAGCCGGACATCCTCGAACGTGTATTCGCCCTCGGCCGTCAGCGTGATCAGGTCGAACGGCAGGCCGGTGCGGTCCTGGCGCGTCAGGGCGCGCTGAATGCCGCGCTGCTGGCGCGTGGCGCGCACGACTGTCCAGCGTTCGCCGATGGCCAGGCGGGGATCGAAGCGAATGACAGCCTCCGCGTCGGCATCGCTCCAGCCGGCTTGCGCGACTGTTGTCTGCAAGCGAGTGAACGCAAAGCGGCAGCGCGCCGGCTCTTGCGCGTTCGACCGCGCGAAGGCGACAAGCTCCATCGGATCGGTCGGGACCGGCGCGGCGGCCAACGCCTCCGTGGGAGGCGTTGCAACGGTTTCAGGAGCGGCAGTCGCGACATCACCGGCCGGCGTAATCTCTGCTGGCGCAGCCGTTTCGGTTGGGGGTGTCTCGGGCGCGGGGTCGGTCTGCGCCCATGCGCTCGTCGCCAATAGGACAAACGCCGCCACTGTCCTGGTGATCATCTTCCCCTCCCCAAACGTCCGCGGCGAAGTTATGCATGGACGCGAGCGGTCGCCAAGCAAGGATTGACGGCGGCCTTCCTCCGGCGGAGCGACGTGCATGAATTCTGCGCCACTCCCGGTCGTTCGTGACGTCACCGCGCTGCGTGACGCCGTCGGCGCATGGCGCAAGCAAGGGCTCAGCGTCGGGCTCGCCCCGACCATGGGTGCGCTGCACGAAGGCCACCTCTCCCTGGTGCGCGCGGCGAAGACGCGGTGCGATCGCGTTGTCGCGAGTCTGTTCGTGAACCCGAAGCAGTTCGCGCCGCACGAGGATTTCGAGCGCTATCCGCGCGACGAGACCGGCGACAGTCACATGCTGGAGAGCGCAGGGTGCGATCTGCTGTATGCGCCGGAGCGCGCGGCAATGTATCCGGATGGGTTTGCAACCAATGTCATCGTCACGTCGGTCTCGACGATGCTGGAGGGCGAATTTCGACCGCACTTCTTCGGCGGCGTGGCGACTGTGGTGGCGAAGCTGTTGCTGCAGTGCCTGCCGGACGCGGCGTTCTTCGGCGAGAAGGACTACCAGCAACTGCTCGTGATCAAGCGCTCGACCAAAGACCTCGACATTCCCGTCGCGATCCATGGTTGTCCCACGGTGCGCGAGCATGACGGGCTGGCGATGTCGTCGCGCAATGCGTATCTCTCCGCGGACGAGCGGCGCGTTGCGGCGCGGCTGAACCACATCCTGCACGATACGATCAAAGCGGTGCACGCGGGGGAGCCAATCGGCGAAGCGGAGGCCGAGGCAAAACGCCATCTGACCGCGGCGGGGTTCACCGGCGTCGACTACGTCGCGATCCGCGATGCGGACACGCTCGCGCCGGCCGGCGATCTTGCGCACGCGCGCATTTTAGCGGCGGCGTGGATCGGCAAGACGCGGCTGATCGACAACATGGCGGTGTAAGGCTCACGACACCAAAGGCGCGGAGTGTTGGCTCCGCGCCTTTGGCTGTACGCCAAAGCCAGGCTTAGGCGACGATTTGGGCGGCTTGGTTGAAGACGGCGAACGCGACCGGCGCGAATACGGCGCAGGCGGCGATCAGGGCGTATACCTTCGTCATTGCAAATGTCCTTGCGCGACATGCCTCGCTTGATGGGTACAAAGTATGCGCGCGCTCGCGCCGTGACCGTGTCGTGGGTCACACGCCGCCGGACCCTCAATTCTTAAGCAGCGCCTCGGCGTGCAACTGCATCAGATGGTCCAGGAGTTGGTGCTTGTGTTGCTGTCTGGATAAGGACCGATCGACGGCATGGCACAAACCGGCGACACGATCGGCGGCTGCGTCGGCTGTTTCAACGAGGAATATCTCGGCGTCTCTGTGTTCGTCGCGGATACGCTTGGCGAAAGCGAGCGCAGCCGCCTCCTCCAGCGAACGAAGGTTCATGACAGCGGCCGTGAGACCTGAGGTGCACGAATCGAGCAGTTTGGCTGCGTCCCCGCCGGCGCGCGCCTCGAAGACCTTATAGCCGCACTCGCGCATGTACTCAGCGAGCGGATACCGGATCGTGATGTCGTGCTCGAGCAATAAGACGGTCGGACTACGGATGACGACGGTCATTCAAACCCTCAGAGCGTCGGTAATCGTCTTGGCAACGCTCTTTGGATCGTAGGGTTTCGGCACGAAGTTCACGCGGAACTTCAAATCCTCGCGCTCGAAATACGCCGACGCGATGATGACTCTAAGGTTAGGCACGGACGCTTCGAGAAATGCGGCGAGCTGAATACCGTCCAGATGGCCGGGCATCCGGATATCAGTGAACAGTACGTCGGGTCTGACGCCGCCCATCACCACGTCGATGGCTTCGCCGGCGTTCGAGGCTTCAACCACATGCATATCGGAAGCGCGCAATGCTTCCGCGACCGCCCAACGGACCATCACCTCGTCTTCCACCAACAGGATGGTGGGCCGGGCCAGAGTTTCAGTCGTCTGTTCCAAGGTGGCAATGCAATTTGATGAGGCGAGAACGCCAATGTCTGCCAATGAGCAATCCCTCCCGCGGTTCCCCCATCGCGGTAGGAACAAGCGTTACAATAAGGGCGGGTCGCAAGAAGCTGCGCCTGCGCGGTGCGCAGCGGGCGCTTCAACGGCGGCGAAGAGACGCGTACGTTAGCCTGCGGGAGGCTGGCATGAGCTGGGAGAAGGACATCGAGGAGCTGCGCCGCCGCGAGGCGCTTGCAGAAGAGATGGGCGGCGCCGAGCGCGTCGCGCGTCAGAAGGCCATGGGTAAGCTCACGGCGCGCGAGCGCGTCGATGCGCTGCTGGACGCAGGCTCGTTTCACGAGACAGGCAAGATCGCGGGGCGCGCGGAGTACGGCGCAGACAATCAGCTCGAGAGCTTTCGCGCGACGCCGTTCGTTGTAGGGCGTGGGACGGTAAACGGACGGCCAGTGTGCGTGCAGTCGGATGATTTCTCCGTGCGCGGCGGCGCGGCGGACGCGGGCATCTGGCAGAAGCTCGTCTTCGCCGAGCAGATGGCAAACGAATATCGCATGCCGCTGATCCGACTGGTGGACGGCACGGGCGGCGGCGGTTCCGTGAAAATGCTGGAAAAGGATCCGCGCACCTACATTCCGCAGACACCGGGCTGGGAATGGGTGGTTGCGAACATGGCCAGCGTGCCGGTGGTGGCGCTGGCGCTGGGACCGTGCGCCGGATTGGGCGCGGGACGAGTTTCGGCGAGCCATTATTCGGTAATGGTGCATGGCTTGAGCCAGGTGTTCGTCGGCGGGCCGCCGCTGGCGAAAGCGATCGGTGAAGACGTCGACAAGGAAGAGCTCGGCGGCGCCGAGATCAACGGCAAGAACGGCGTCGTTGACGACATCGTCGCCAGCGAAACGGAGGCGTTCGCCGCGGCGCGCAAGTTTCTCTCTTACTTGCCCGCTTCGGTGCATGAGTTGGCGGCGCGCGTGGAGAATGGCGACCGTGCTGAGCGGCGCGATGCGACGCTGATCGACGTCGTGCCGCGCGACCGGCGTGTGCCTTACAAGATGCGCCGCATTGTCGAAGCGTGCGTGGATGCGGGCTCGTTCTTCGAGACGGGACGGCAATGGGGACGCGGACTGATCACCGGCTTTGCGCGCATCGACGGCTATGCGGTCGCAGTGCTGGCGGGCGATCCGATGTTCCTGGCGGGCGCGTGGACGGCGGATGTGTGCCGCAAGCTGATCAAGCACGTGGACCTGGCGCAGACGTTTCATCTGCCGGTGGTGCATTTCGTGGACTGCCCGGGCTTTGCGGTGGGTGTGAAGCACGAGCGCGCGGCGACGGTGAAGCTGGGCGTGCAGGCGATGGCGGCGGTGTACCAGGCGCGCGTGCCGTGGTGCTCGATCGTGGTGCGCGCCGCGTTTGGTTTGGCGGGCTCGGCGATGATGAACCCGACGAGGGTGAAGTATCGCTATTGCTGGCCGTCAGGCGATTGGGGATCGCTGCCGCTGGAGGGGGGCATCGAGGCGGCGTTCAAGCGCGAACTAGAAGCGCATCCGGAGCCGGAAAAGCGGCTGGAGGAAATCCGTGCCTGGGCGGAAGCGCTGCGTTCGCCGTTTCGCACGGCGGAGAGCTTCTATGCGGAAGAGATCATCGATCCGCGCGATACGCGGCCGCTGCTGTGCGAGTGGGCTGGGCTGGCGCAGCGGATGCTGGAGACGGGGCCGAGTACGTTCGGGATGCGGCCTTGAAGGATAGCATTATCT